>JAFZRG010000048.1 GCA_017619985.1 Bacillota bacterium
GCCTGCATCTTCTGCAACAGCAACGGTGGCACGGACCTGTGCATCGAATTGCTGGAGACCCTGACGGACGGTGATTTCTGGCCGGAAGTCGCGGACTTCATCGCGCACGCGGAATAAAGACGGAGGCGCATCATGTTCGATCTGATCATCAAAAACGCAAGGCTCATCGACGGCAGCGGAGCTCCTTCGTTCGAAGGCGCGCTGGCCGTCAAAGACGGCAGGATAGCGAAGATCTGGCACGGCCGGCCGGAAGAAACGGCGGAAGCAGCTGAAACGTTCGACGCGGCCGGCAAGGTCCTCAGTCCGGGCTTCATCGACATCCACTGCCACAGCGACGAGACGTTCTACGACTATCCGACGGCGGAGAGCAAGATCCTGCAGGGGGTCACGACGGACGTCGGCGGCAACTGCGGCATCTCGCTGGCGCCCCTGCGCCAGGAATACAAGGATCTGCTGCGCTCGTACGTGGGTCCCGCGCCTTACGAGTGGGAGAGCTTCGGCGAATTCCTGGACTACGTGGAGACGCAGGTGAGACCCTCGGAGAACTTCGCCTGCGGCGTGGGCCACGGCGCCATCCGCATCGCGGCCATGGGCTTCGAACCGAGAAAGGCGACCGCGGCGGAGATGGAAGACATGAAGGCCATGCTGCGGGCATCCTTCGACGAAGGCGCCTACTTCCTGTCTTCCGGGCTGATCTACGCGCCCGGCACGTTCGCGGACGAAGAGGAGCTGACGGACCTCAGCAGAGTGGCCGCGCAGTACGGCACGTTCTACGCGACGCATATGCGCAACGAGAACCTGCACATCTTCGATGCGCTGCCCGAAGCCATCCGCATCGCGGAGAACAGCGGCGCGTCCTTGCAGATCTCGCATCACAAGCTCATCCGGCGCGAGATGTGGGGACGCTCCACGGAGACGCTGCAGCTGATCGAGGACGCCAGAAACAGAGGCGTGGACGCCTGGGCGGACCAGTATCCGTACATCGCCAGCTCCACGTATTACGCCAGCAATCTGCCGTCCTGGGTCTACGAAGGCGGTGTTCCCGCGCTGCTGGCACGGCTGGCCGATCCCGTCACCCGCGCGCGCATCCTGAAAGAGACCGAGGAGATCTGCCACGGACGCTGGGGCGACATCTTCCTCGGCTATGCCAAGCATCCTGACGACAAGAAGTACATTGGCAAGAGCACGGAAGAGATCGCTGAGATGATGGGCGTGACTCCGGCAGAAGCCTGCCTCTCGATCGTGACCCGCAACGGCAACGACGCGAGCGAGGTCAACTTCGGCATGTGCGAAGAGGACGTCGAGCGCATCATGCAGGCGCCTTTCGTGATGACCGGTTCCGACGGCTGGTGCTACGGTCTCGACTTCCCCGGAAAGCCGCATCCGCGTTCGTACGGCGCGTTCCCGAGAGTGCTCGGGCACTACTGCCGCGAACGGGGGCTGTTCCCGCTGGAGACGGCGGTGCACAAGATGACCGGCATGCCCGCGAAGCGCATGGGCTTCGCCGACCGCGGCCTGCTGAAGGAAGGAAACTGGGCGGACCTGTGCGTCTTCGACCCCCAGACCATCATCGACGATCCGACCTACCTGGATCCCTGCAGGCCCTGCAGCGGCATCGCCCGCGTGTACGTCAACGGCGTGCTGACCGCGGAGAACGGCGTCCATACCGGCGCCAGGAGCGGACAGGTGCTCCGCAGAAAGTATTAGGCTATGAAAGAGATCCGTCTGCGCACGCCGCGGCTGCTCCTGCGCGAATACCGCTGGGAAGACCTGCAGGCCCATAACGCTCTCATCTCCGACCCGGACGTCATGTACTACATCCAGGACGTGTTTTCGCATTCGTTCGCGGAGAGCCTTTCCAACCTGGCGGGAGCCGCGGAAGGCAAGTATCAGGATGCCGCGGACCGGGATTTCGTGTTCCTCGTGATCGCGGACCCGGTCACGGAGGAGTACATGGGCGGCATCGGTTACAGCGTGCTCGAGAGAAGCCCTGCAGGCAAGCGCGTGGAGGCCGGATATTTTCTGAAGAAGGAATACTGGGGCAAGGGCTACTGCACCGAAGCCCTGGAGGAACTGCTGCGCTACGCATTCGAGGAGGACGGCGCGCGGCGGATGGACATGACCTGCGTCGCGGATAACGTTCGCTCTGCGCGGGTCATGGAAAAGTGCGGCTTTGTGTTCGAGGGGGAACGCAGAGGCTACGAATGGCACGTGGACAGCGTCAAGAGCCGCCGCTACTACGGCCTTCTGAAAGAGGAATGGGAGAAACAGCATGGAAAGAGATGAATTGAGAAAGCTGATCGATCAGCAACGAGCGTTCTTCGCGACCGGTGCGACGCTCGATCCGGACTACCGGACCGACGCGCTGGCCAAGCTGCGACAGGCGATCGTCAGCTATCAGAACAGCATCGCCGAATGCCTGAAGCAGGACCTCGGCAAGTCGGAGATGGAGAGCTACATGTGCGAGACCGGCCTGCTGCTGTCCGAGATCGACTGGCAGATCCGCCACGTCGACAAGCTGGCGAGCAACCAGAGGAAGCATACGCCGCTGGCGCAGTTCGCCTCCAGGACGTACGTGCATCCGGAGCCCCTGGGGAACGTGCTCATCATGAGCCCCTGGAACTATCCCATCCTGCTGTCGCTCGAACCCGCGGTGGACGCCATCGCGGCGGGCAACACCGTGGTGATCAAGCCGTCGGCGTATTCCCCCGCCTGCAGCGGCGTTATCGCGGAGATCGTGCGCGAAGCGCTTCCCGAAAAGTACGCGGCCGTGGTCACGGGCGGCAGGGAAGAGAACACAGCGCTTCTCGAGGAGAAGTGGGACAAGATCTTCTTCACCGGCAGCAAGGCCGTAGGCCGCACCGTGCTGGAAAAGGCGGCGAAGCATCTGACCCCCTGCACGCTGGAACTGGGCGGCAAGAGCCCTGTCATCATCGACCAGGACGCCAAGATCGAAACGGCTGCGCGCCGTATCGTGTTCGGCAAGTTCCTGAACTGCGGACAGACCTGCGTCGCGCCGGACTACGTGTTCGTGCACAAGGCTGTCAAAGACGAGTTCATCGAAGCGGTCATCCGGCAGACGAAGGGCCAGTTCGGCGATTATCTCGACAACAAGGATTACGGCAAGATCATCAACGAAAAGCATTTCGACCGCATCGCGGGCCTGATCGATCCGGCCAAGACCGTTTACGGCGGCCGGCTGGACAGGGATCTGCTGAAGATCGAACCGACGATCCTGACCGGGGTCACGCCGGAAGACGCCGTGATGCAGCAGGAGATCTTCGGACCCGTTCTGCCCATCCTGGAATACGAATACGCGCTCGACGTCATCAACTATATCGAGGCGAACGAAAAGCCCCTGGCGCTGTACGTGTTCACCGAAAATCCCGGATTCGCGCGGTATTTCGTCGAGCACGTGCGCTACGGCGGCGGCTGCGTCAATGACGTCATCATCCATCTGGCGAACAGCAGCATGGGCTTCGGCGGCGTGGGCGAATCCGGCATGGGTTCCTATCACGGCAAGGCTGGGTTCGACTGCTTCACCCACGAGAAGGGCATCGTGGACAAAAAGACCTGGATCGATCTGAAGATGCGCTATCAGCCGTATACGAAGCGCATGGAAAAGCTCGTTAAGATGTTTCTGAGGTAGACTATGGCAACGGAAAAGATCTGGAAACTGGAAGATATCTTCCATCTGCCCGAGGGCGACGTACGCTTCTATGGACTGGTGGGGATCGAGAACGTAACGGTTCGCGAAGACGGCAGCCTGACCGCGTCCATGCCTGTGACACACGACCTGCTCAACGGCCACGGTACGGTGCAGGGCGGGGCGGTCGCGGCTCTGTGCGACATCGCGGGTGCCGCGTACATGCGCATCCTGGTCGGGGATGAAGTGACCCTGAACAGCTCCATGCAGTTCTACCGGCCGGGGAAGGAAGGTTCCGTCCTGACGGCCCGGGTCACCCCGCGCAAGACCGGAAAGACCATCTGCACGCTCGTATGCGAGGTCACGGATGAGGAAGGAAAACTCATCGCGGATTCGGTGCAGACGTTCTACAGGATCTGAACAAACAGAAAAGGACCGCCGCGGCGGTCCTTTTTGCGTACGTGCGGAACGTTATTCTTCTTCTTTGACCAGTCTGACCGCGATCCTTTCCTCCGGATCGTCGATGCCGTGTTCGCTCAGCGCCTTGCTGCAGTTTTCGATCACGTCGAAGTACACGTCCCAGTACTCGGGCGTCCTGCACCATCCGCGGATCGTGAACAGATAGGTGTCGTCGTCCACACCGGTCAGCCGTGCGAACGGCGCGGGATCGGACAGCACGCCTTCCGTGCTTCTGACCGCTTCCAGCAGCACGGCCTTTACCTCTTCGAGGTCGCTGTCGTTCGTGATCTTGTATTCCTGGTCGATGCGGCGCGTCGCCTCCGCCGAGTAGTTCGTCACGTTGGCGTTCATCAGGTCTCCGTTCGGCACGCTGATCTTCTTGTTGTCCAGGGTCATGACCGTCGTGTAGAAGATGCTGATGTCGCGCACGATGCCCTCCGCGCCGGCGGATTCGATATAGTCGCCGACCTTGAACGGCTTGAAGATGAGGATCATCAGGCCGCCCGCCAGATTGGCGAGGGCGCCCTGCATGGCGAGTCCGACGGCCAGACCGCAGGATGCGAGCACCGCGATCACGCTCGACATGGAGACGCCGAGGATCTCGATGACGCTGATGATGAGGATGATGGTGAGCAGGGCCTGCACGACGTTCTTCGCCAGCGCTTTGACCGTGTCGTCCAGTTTCGTCCGGTCGATGGCTCTGCCTGCCACTCTCTTCAGTCCTTTGATCACGAACAGACCGACGATGAGGACGATGATCGCCAGGAGGAGTTTGCCTCCGTACGTCGCTGCGAGTTCGAACGCTTGTCTTTTAAAGTCTTCCATATGCCGCCTCCTTGGTGTGTCGGTATATCTTTGTCTTTATTGTAGCATATTTTTGCGGACGTATGCGGCAGGCTGGGATTTTCCGCAATCGGACGATGCTGTGTTATACTGTAAAAAAGGTTTGTCTGCGAATGGAGATAAAATGAACACGATAGTTTATAAAAACGCTAAGATCTATACGCTGGATGCGCAAAACAGCACGGCGGAAGCGATGGTATGCCGGGACGGCAGGATCCTGGCGATAGGGTCTGAAGAGACTGTAACGGCAGCTGCCGGCGCGGATCCGGAGGTCATCGACCTGGGCGGAAAGACCGTGATCCCCGGGATCATCGACAGCCATACGCACTATCATTGGACGGCAAAGGCCGAAAAAGATCTGGCGCTGCTGGGAAAGACGCTGCCCGAGATCAAAGAGATCGTCGCCAGGCGCGCGGCGGAACTGCCGGAAGGGACCTGGATCGTAGGGAGCGGCTGGCTGAACGCCCTGTTCCCCGGAGGTGCGTGGCCGGACAGAAAGGATCTGGACGAAGCCGCGCCAAACCATCCCGTGTTTCTGATCCGCGCGTGCGGCAACTCGTACTGGGCGAACAGCAAAGCATTTGAAATGGCCGGGATCGACGGAAACACGCCTGACCCGAACGGGGAGATCCTCCGGCGCGCGGACGGCAGTCCCAGCGGCGTGCTGATGGGATGGTTCGCGCAGAATATCGCGAAACTGATCCCCCTGTATCGCGGTGAAGAATATAAAGACATGCTGCGGCGCACGCAGCAGGCGTATCTGAAGTACGGCATCACCAGCATCAGCGATGAAGGCGCCGGCGCGTTTACAGCGTTCGGCACAGGCAACGGCAAACTGACCGTGGAGACGCTGAAAGAGCTCTATGAGGAGGATTCGCTCCAGCTCCGGATCTACATGAACGTGGCCGAGATCCAGCACGAGTATTACAGGGAAGTGCTGGCGGACGGACCGAGATCCGGTCTGTACGGCGGACGTTTCGATTTCCGCGGTGTCAAGATCTGGGCGGACGGATCGCAGGGCACCAGGACTGCGTACGTCCTAAACGGTTACAAAGATGACCCCTCCAATCACGGCAAGCGCTATTACGATGACGCCGAATTGGTGCGGCTGTTCCGGGAGATCGACGCTGCAGGGTTCCAGACGACGGTGCACGCGATCGGCGACGCCGCCTGCAGGCAGATCATCGATTGCTATGAAGAAGCGTTCGGCGCGGACGATACCGAGGACCGCCGCTTCAAGATCGTGCATTTCCAACTGGCGACGCCGGAAGACATTAAGCGCTTTGTAAAGCATCACATGATCTGCAATACCCAGTTCGGCCAATACGGCGAGGATCTGGATTTCGCAGACATCGCGATCGGACGGGAGAAGTTCCTGCAGAGTTACGACTGGCGGTCGATCCTGGATCTGGGCGGCCGCGTGATCGGCAGTTCCGACAGCCCTCTGGACAGTGCAGATCCTTTCGAAGGACTGTATGTGGGGGTCACCCGGAGGAACCTGGCAGGTGAGAATCCGCTGGACGATCATCCGGACCGCGGTGCGCTCACCCGTGAAGAAGCGCTGCGGTCCTATACGACGGAGGCTGCGTACGCCATGTTCGAAGAAGATGTAAAGGGATCGTTGGAACCCGGAAAATACGCGGATTTTGCAGTGATCTCCGACGATTATTTCGAATGCCCTGCGGATGCGATCAAGGAGATCCGTGTTCTCCGCACCGTGATCGGCGGGAAGACGGTGTTCGAGGGATAAACGGCAGACCGGCAAGGAGACAGACATGGATAAAAGATACACATTCGATTTTGACGAACCGGTCAGGCGCCGGCATACGAACTCCTTCAAGTGGGATATCCCGGAGCGCCATATGGGCTGTGAAGACGTGCTCGGCATGTGGACGGCGGATATGGATTTCCGCAGCCCGCAGCCGATGCTGGACATGCTGCGGAAACGGCTGGACCACGGGGTGCTCGGCTATACGATCCGCGGCGAACGGTACTATGAGATCATTCAGAACTGGGTGCAGCGGCGCTACGGCTGGAGCCTTGAAAAAGAAGACATCCATTTCTGTCCGCCCGGCGTGATCCCGGCTGTGTGCATGCTGCTGGACGTGGTCACGAAGCCCGGTGACGCGGTGTTCGCCTTTATGCCGAACTATGACTCGCTGTACGGTGCGGCGGGATCCATGGGCAGACGTCTGGTGACGGCGCCTTTGCTTCTGGAAAGATCTCCTGCGAAGTCCTGCGCGGACTGGCACATGGATCTGGAGAGCTTTGAACGGCTGGCGAAGGAGAACGATATCCATACCATGCTGTTCTGCTCGCCGCACAATCCGGTGGGACGCGTCTGGCGCATGGACGAACTGCAGGCGCTGGCAGAGATCTGCAGGCGGCTGGATATCTTTGTGATCTCCGACGAAGTGCACTGTGACATCCTGCGCGAAGGTGTCCGTCATATCCCCATGGGCAGTGTGCCGGGGATGGAGGACCGCAGTGCGACACTCATGTCACCGAACAAGAGCTTCAACGTGGCGGGATTGATGACCGCCAGCGTATTCATCCATAACCGCAGCGTGATGGCGGCGTTCCGCCGCAAGCTCTCGTCCTGGGCGATGACCCTCGACACGGTCTTCGGAACGCTCGCTGTGGAAGAACTCTATTCCGATCCGGCCTGCGAAGCCTGGCTGGAGGAGGTCAACCGCTACCTGAGCGGCAATCTCGCGTATGCGGCGGAGACGATCAACAGGAGCCTTCCAGGGGTTTCGACTTATGTGCCGGAGGGCACGTATCTGCTGTGGCTGGATTTTTCCGGGACACAGTTGCGGGGCGACGCACTCTGCCGTCATCTGGTCTGCGACCTCGGTCTGGATCTGTGCGACGGCCGCGAGTTTGACCCGTCCAAAGACGACCATATGCGCTTAAACTGCGCCTGCACGCGCGCAACGCTGGAAGAAGCGATGCGCCGGCTGCAGAGATCGAGGCGATAGACAGCAGCGACAGTACGGCAAAAGGAGACGACATCATGAGACCGACCGACAACGCAATGGCTGCAGCATGCAGCAGACTCTCCGGATTCTTTAACGACTTTCCCGCCTGGCGCGGGGCGGCCCCGGCGCTGGGCATCGAAAGCGCATTGACTCAGATCGAATACGACGATCTGCTGAAGGGCACGAACGCGCATATTTACGTGCCCCTGTGGACGTCGTGCGCGAAGAGCGGCACGAAACTGCTTTTGAGTGAGGTCACGCTCGAGGTCATCAGATTCTATAAAGCCTGCGGCTGGCAGCCGCAGTATGTCGACGGCAATCCTCCCGATTATCTCGGCGAGGAGCTGTCGTTTTTGTCTTATCTGTACGGCTGCCGCGCGGCGGACGTGTCGTCTTTCGGCGATGAGCCTGAAACATTCATCGATCTTTACCTCGGCGACAGCGTCAAGGCGTTCTGCGAATCCCTGCAGCAGGAGAGCGTAAAAACGTGGATCTCCGAAGCGGGACGCGCAGAATTGGGCCAGATATCGGAATTGCTGCAAAAACTCGTAAAAGGCGGGATTTTGGGCCTTCCTGACGGTGAAAAACTGCCAGGTCTGATCCGGCAGCCCGCCATCCCCGTCGAAGAGCCCCGCAAAATCCGCATCGCCAACGTCAACGACTGCGGTTCGAAATGCCAGATGCTGGCGAACGTCCAGGAGGGCTGCCTGCTCTCGACGGAACCCGAGAAGACGTTCCTGCCGTTCACCGGCTGCCAGCGCGGCCGCTCCTACCGCTACACCTTCCTGACCGCCGACCGCCTGCGCTACCCCATGGTGCGCAGAGGTGAACGCGGCGAAGGGCTGTACCGCAGGGTCACATGGGAAGAGGCGGAGAAGATGATCGCGGACGAGATCCGCAGCACGAAGGAGCGCTTCGGACCCGGCGCCCGCTACGTCACGAACGCTTCCGGCGTATCCGCCTGCGCGCGGGGCGACCGCTTTATGCGCAGGCTTCTGGGCCTGGACGGCGGCTGGCTCGAGACCCGCAACGGCTACAGCTGCACCTGCGTCATGGACATGATGGAGATCACGTACGGACGGATGGGCGGCGGCTCGAACAACGTGGAAGACCTGCAGAACGCGAACCTCATCATCCTGTGGGGCCACAACCCGGCGGAGAACCACTTCGGCCCCTTCGTGAATCAGTCGCTGGCGAAGTGCAAGGAGAAGGGCATCCCCATCGTCGTGATCGACCCGCGTGTCTCCGAGACCGTGCTGACCCTGGCGGACGAGTGGATCCCCATCCGGCCGAGCTCCGACGGCGCCATGGCGGACGCGATGTGCTACACCATCTGGAAGAACGGCCTGCAGGATCAGGAATTCATGGATCGATTCTGCGTGGGTTTCGACGAAGACCACATGCCCGAAGGCATACCGGCAGGGGAGTCGTACCGTTCCTATCTGTTCGGCGTGAAGGACGGTATCGAAAAGACGCCCGAATGGGCGGAAGCGATCTGCGGCGTGCCGGCGAAGACGATCGAGGATCTGGCGATCCGCTACGCGAAAGCGAAGCCCGGATGCCTTCTCTCCGGCCTCGCGCCGCAGCGTACCGGCAACGGCGAACAGACGGCCCGCTGCTTCATGGCGCTCGCGTGCCTGTGCGGCTATGTGGGCATCCCCGGCGGCAACAGCGGCGGAACGGGCTGGCCCGCGAACCGCACCGCCAACCCGGACGTATGCGAATACGAGAACCCTTACGGCAAGAGCATCCCGAGTTTTCTGTGGACCCGCGCGGTCATGGAACCGGAGATCTTCTCCCCGAAGATGCAGCTGTGGGGCGGCGATAGGCTCGATACCGGGGTCAAACTGGTGTTTTCCCTGGCCAACGGCCAGACGCTCAGCCAGCATTCGAACATCAACGAGACCATCGAAATGTACAAGGCGCCGGACAAGCTGGAGATGCTGGTGTATTCCAATCTCTTCATGACCCCCGCGGCGTACTGGGCGGACGTCGTGCTGCCGGCGGCGAGTTTTCTGGAGCAGGACAACATCATCCCGCCCTGGGACAACAACTTCTATTTTCTGTACAACAACCACTGCATCGAGCCTGTCTTCGAATGCAGATTCGAGCAGGACTGGATCCGCGATTGCGCGGACCTGCTGGGGTATGGCGAAGCGTTCCGCGATGGCAAGGAGACGACCGTGGACTGGCTGAAGCATCTGTATGAAAAGATGGCTGCCGCCTTCCCGGACCGTCCGGAACTGGCACCTTTCGAGGAATTCCAGAAGAATGGAATCCACGTGTGGCGGCTGCCGGAACGCAACATCAGTTTCGAGGAGAATATCAGAGACGGCGTGCCGTTCAACACGCCGAGCGGCAAGATCGAGATCTTCTCGAAGAAGCTCTGGGACATGGACTGGGAGGATGTGCCTGCGATCCCGGGCTTCCTCGACTGCTACGAAGGCCCGCGTGATCCGAAGATCGCGCAGTACCCGCTGCAGCTGATCGCCTATCATACGAAGAGAAGGGCGCACTCCATCCACGACAACAACGTGCTGATGGAGGAACTGGACCCGCCCCGCGTCTGGATCTCGAAGAAAGATGCCGCGGCGCGCGGGATCGCTGACGGCGACAGGGTGGAGGTGTTCAACGAGCGCGGTGTCTGCCGCACGACCGCCTTCGTGACCGACCGGATCATGGACGGAGTCGTCGCGATGAGCGAGGGCGTGTGGTACAAGCCCGGAGCGGACGGCATCGATGAGCGGGGGAGCATCAACGTGCTGACTCACACCGTGCCGACGCCGTATTCACGGGCGAATCCGCAGCACACGAACCTGGCGGATGTGAGGAAATTCGAGCAAAAATAGCAGTATTATCACGGGAACAGAATACAAATTACGGTCGACCAGCGAAGTTTCGCTGGTCGATTTGCTGCAATAAAACGGTTGACAAATGGAAATATAACGGCGATAATGGAAATGAAAGGACGGTGAAACGGCATGACGTTCGAGGAAATGAAGAAAAGAAAAAAGGAACTCCATTATACGAACGAGATGATCGCGGAATTGTCGGGCGTCCCCCTCAGCACGGTGCAGAAGATCTTCAGCGGCGCCACGAAGTACCCGAGACTGGGGACGCTGGTGGCGCTGGGTAAGGTACTGAAAGAAGATCGACCGTACCGGATCGATGAAAACGGCGATCTGGTCCGGATGCAGGAAGATCAGATCCCGTATCATTACAGCAGGGACTCCGCTGCGGTAATAAACGGTAAGCGGCAGGGTGAGTTTACGGTAGAAGATTACCGGTCGTTACCGGATGGCCCGCGTTACGAATTGATCGATGGGGTATTATATCAATTGAGTGCGCCGACGACGGAACATCAGGCCGTACTCTTTGATCTTGCTATGGCTTTTGGATCGTATATCAAATCGCAAAAGGGAAAATGCAGACCGTTCTTTGCACCGCTTGATGTACAATTGGACTGCGACGAATATACGATGCTGCAACCGGACTTTTTGGTTGTCTGCGACCCTGATAAAATCAAGAGTTGGGGCATCTGGGGCGCACCGGATCTCACGCTCGAAGTTCTTTCTTCTTCTACAAGAAATAAAGATATCGTGCAGAAACTGCGTAAATATAAGCAGGCCGGCGTGCGGGAATACTGGATCGTGGATCTGGACGAACATATCGTCATAACTTATCTGTTTGGAGAAAAGACATATACTGGCATCTACGGTTTCGAAAGCAGGATCCCCGTGGGCATCTACCAGGGCGACCTTACCATCGACTTCAACGAGATCACTACCATGCGCTAGCGGAGCGCGTTCGCCAACATAAATGCCCGGCCATGGCGAGGCCGGGCTTTATGCTATTTTCTGTTTTTCTTCGGTGCGTAGTCCCTCATTTCCGGGATCGCACCTCCCGCGACGGCCCAGATGTACAGGCTCGCCACGCTGCAGTATGGGGAGAAGCGGCGCCTGTACTTTTCGAACAGCTGCCGGGTCACTTTGCGGTGATGATAGATCATGCGAAGCCCACGCTGGATAGCCAGATCGTCGTAACTGAAGATATCCGGCCGCTGCAGGCAGAAGAGCAGGATCATCTCCGCGGTCCAGATGCCGATGCCTTTCAGGGCGACAAGGGCTTCGATGGCTTCCTTGTCCAGCATATGCGCCACGGCATCCAGGTCGAATTCCCCGCTGCAGATCTTATCCGCGAAATCCTTGATATAGGCGGCTTTGCGGAACGTCATGCCGAAAGACTGCAACTCCGCTTCGGAGGCGTTTTCGATCGCCTGCGGGGTCACTGCTCCGTAGGTTTCCGTCATCCTGCGCCATATCGTCTGGTGCGCCTTCGTGGAGATCTGCTGTCCGACGATGCTGTTCACGACGGACGAAAACAGATCGGTCTGCACCGGCCGGTCGATGTGCCCGATCCGTTCGATGACTTCCGCCATCTTCGGGTCCTTTGCCTTCAGATATTCTGTCTCTTTTTCGCCGTATTGGAAGTACATGTCTTTCTCCTTTTCCGTCCTTTGATTATACCGTCCCGGGTCTTCGCCGCGCAATTTCGAAATTGCAAGCCCCGTCCGTTTCCGTTAAAATTAAATCAGAAAGTTATCTGCAAAAAAGGAGCTTGCCATGAAGAGTTTGACCGACCTTTACCGCATGGGTTACGGGCCCTCCAGTTCCCACACCATGGGACCTGCGAGAGCAGCCGCCATCGCGAGAGAAAAGTGCCCGGACGCCGACGGTTTCCGGGTCGTCCTGTATTCGTCTTTAGCCAAGACGGGGAAGGGTCACATGACGGACGCGGTGCTGCGCCAGGTGCTGTCGCCGGTGCCCTCGGAGATCGTATTCGATCTGGACACACCCACGCCGGAACACCCGAACACCATGGAGATCATCGCCTTCAAGGGCGGCAAGGAGCTCGACCGCTTCCGCATCCGCAGCGTCGGCGGCGGCGCCATCCAGATGGACGGTTTCCAGGAGGCCGAAGCGCCCGAGATCTACAGCGAAAAGAACTTCGAAGAGATCTACCAGAAGTGCAGAAAAGAGGGCTGGCGGCTCTGGGAATACGTCGAAAAGAACGAGGGACCCGAGATCTGGCCTTTCCTTGCGGAAGTCTGGCAGACGATGCGCACGGCCGTGGAAGAAGGCCTGAAGCAGGAGGGCATCCTGCCGGGCGGTCTCGACGTCCATCGCCGTGCTGCCGCGCTGTATAACCAGTACAATCCGAACGAAGCGCCCGAGACACGCGAAAACCGCATGGTCTGCGCATACGCCTTTGCGGTGTCCGAGCAGAATGCCGGCGGCGGACGGGTCGTGACCGCACCTACCTGCGGCTCCTGCGGCGTCGTTCCTGCAGTGCTGTACTATTACCAGAACAAGCTGGGCCTGCCCGATTCGGTCATTTTGAAGGCTCTGGCCACGGCGGGGGTCATCGGCAACGTCATCAAGACGAACGCCTCCATCTCCGGTGCCGAATGCGGCTGCCAGGCGGAGGTCGGCACGGCCTGCTGCATGGCGTCCGCGGGTCTCGCGGAGATCAACGGCCTGTCCCTGGAACAGATCGAGTATTCGGCGGAAGTGTCCATGGAGCACATGCTCGGGCTCACCTGTGACCCGATCGACGGCCTCGTGCAGATACCCTGCATCGAGCGCAACGCGGTCGCGGCCATGCGTTCCATCAACGCGGTATCCATCGCGACGTTCCTCACCAGTTCGCGCAAGATCAGCTTCGATATGGTCGTCGAGACCATGTATCAGACGGGCCTCGACATGAACGCCCGCTACCGCGAGACGGCGGAAGGCGGACTCGCGAAGTTCTACAGACCGGGAGAATAGGCGTTGTCCCTCAAGGAGAAAAAACTGTTCCTGCTGGACATGGACGGCACGATCTATCTGAGCGATACGCTGTTCGACGGCACGCTGGATCTTCTGGCGTACATAAAGCGCATCGGCGGACGGGCCATCTTCCTGACGAACAATTCTTCCCGCGGAACGGACAAGTACATAGAGCGCATGAAAGGCTTCGGGATCGATGCGGGTCCCGGAGATTTCGTCACGTCCACGGATGCCACCATTCGCTATCTGAAAGAGAAGTATGACCCGCAGACCCGCTATTACGTCTGCGGCACGGCGTCCCTGAAGGCCCAGCTTTCCGAAGCCGGCCTGACCCTTTCGGAAAGCGCGGAAGAGGGGGCCGAAGTCGTCCTTCTGGGCTACGACACGGAACTGACGTATCAGAAGCTCGAGGACTGCTGCATCCTGCTGAACCGCGGTGCGGACTATGTCGCGACCCATCCAGACCTCGTGTGCCCGGTATGGTACGGCAGCGCGCCGGACTGCGGCAGCATCATCCAGGTGCTCGAGATCGCGACCGGACGCCAGCCGCTCGTCATCGGCAAACCCAAGCCGGCCATGGTAGAACTCGCCATGGAAAAGACCGGTTTCGGACCGGAACAGACCGTGGTGATCGGAGACAGACTCTACACGGATATCGCCTGCGGGGCGGGCGCGGGGGTGGATACCATCTTCGTGCTGTCCGGCGAGGGCGTCATGAGCGACATCGAAAAGTTCGGCATACAGCCGACGTACATATATCAAGGCATCCGGGACGTTCTGAGCGACCTGGAGAAGGAGTAGAATATGAAGCTCAACAACAAGCGGACCATCCTGGTGGGTCTCGCGTTCCTGTCCATCTGTGCGTTCTGGCAGATGTACGACAACGTGGTGCCCCTCATCCTGACGAACACGTTCCATCTGAACGAAACGTTCTCCGGAGCCATCATGGCGGCGGACAACATCCTGGCGCTGTTCCTGCTGCCGATCTTCGGCAGCCTGTCGGACAGAACGGACACGAAGATCGGCAAGCGCATGCCCTACATCCTCGTGGGGACGGCAGCCGCGGTCGTGCTGGTCAACGTGCTGCCCCTGCTCGACAACGGATATTACGCTTATCCGAGCAC
>JAFZRG010000049.1 GCA_017619985.1 Bacillota bacterium
CCTGATGGAGGAGATCCCGTACGGACAGGCGCTGGATGTAGTCCAGCAGATCCACGGTCAGACAAAACGTCTGCAGGGGTCCATCGACAAGGTCGAAGATATCCAGGCCCGCATGCATCAGTTCCCGGAGGCCGGACAAAATGGTGCAGAAGAAAAGCCCGGTACGCTGGACGTCTACATGCTGCGCATGATCGATCACCTGGATCTGCCGGCCGGCGTCGACAAAAAGCGCAAGAAGCAGGAGTTGATCGACCGCATCAAGAACAGAGGCGCGGATTACCGGGAATACTACGAACTGAGCCGCCAGATCCCCGAAGACGGCAAGCCGTTCAAGGAACAGGATTCCTACGTCTATGAGTACGTGGCTTCCGATAAGGATTTCGCTCTCATGACCGCCGTCGTGAACTGCATGAACGGGAAAGCCCGCGAGAAGGTGCCAAGCGTAGCTGCATTCAAGGCCGAAGTCGCCCGCATGAAAACGGACCCTCTGATCAAGGTGGTCATGGGCAATAAGCGCACGGTGGAAAAACTGCGCCGCGGAGATGCGGACGGCGTTGCCGTAGCGGTAAAGGAAGCGAAGAAGAACCTGACGTTCCGGAACGAGAACGAAAAGGAACTGGCGAAAGAAAACGCGCAGAAAGTGCTGAACGCGATGGAGCGCATGCAGGGAAGAGACACGCAGTCTCCCGAATGGATCGCGCTCAAGGAATCCGTGAAAGCCTATGCGGGTCACCCGGATGGCAAGAGCGCGGAATATGCGGCGAACGTGCTCGTCAACGTGGAGAAGTTCACGAAGGGCAAGAAGAACTTCCAGAAGGATCCGAACCGTCAGGAATGCGTCGATCTGGCGCTGGACGCCCTGAAGACCTGCGTGCCCAACGCGCAGACCAACCCGGTCTCAAAACCGCTCGTGGACCGCTTCACGCAGGTGAGGGGAAGAAACAGAGCGCTGGATATGAGCAAGTACGGCATCGGGTCCGTACGCGAAGAGAAGCTCTATCCGACGTATCAGGATCTTTGGAACGACCTGGAAAAGAGGGCTGTCGTGGAGGACGAGCAGATCCGCAAGTTCGATCTGGCGATCGCCATGAACAACCTGGACGACCCCGGCGTGGTCC
This sequence comes from Bacillota bacterium, assembly GCA_017619985.1. Lineage (GTDB taxonomy): Bacteria > Bacillota > Clostridia > Peptostreptococcales > Anaerovoracaceae > RUG11894. Next base: position 1,119 of record JAFZRG010000049.1, read on the forward strand.
GGCTGAGGTTCCGCGGCAAGCAGGCGCTGCTGAAAGGCATGTTCCCCGGAGCCGCGTCGAATCCGGAGTGGCGCATGACGCCTGAGATCCAGGAACATTACAATAAGGCCGCCAGACTGGCTGGCGACGAGTACCTGGCAAAGATCCTGAACAAGCCGGACGACCCGATGCGAGAGACCGCGGCGGAATTCACGGCGATGCTCGTCAGCCATCCGGAACTGGAGAAGGGTGACAGACGTCTGCGCGGCGAAGATTACAGAAATGATTCGACCGAAAGGTGCGATAAGCTTCTGGCGGATTACAGGAAAGCGATGGAGACCGGCAAGGGCGAAGATCTGAAGAAGGTAAGCGACGCTCTGCTGAACAAGAAGGAACAGCAGGGGCCCGTAGCCGGATTATAGCGGAAAACGGTTATGACATACAAAGAATTATACGAAGCGACGTTAAAAGACGCAAAAAACGGATCGCAGATGGCGGCAGCGCAGCTGATCGCGGTCACGCAGGGCATGCAGGCCGAAGGCGCGGACGCCCAGGTGAATCAGGCGCAGATCTCCGCACGCGCGGCGGATCTGATGCGGAAAAACAGCTTCCGCCAGACGATGCGCGACCCGGAAGCGAAGGAAATGCTGGAAAAGGGCTCGGGACAGCAGGTTGTTGACCTTTTTATGGATTATGACAACCCGAAGATGACCTACCGCAAATTCCTGCGCGGCTGCAAACAGGACATGCAGAACCGGCAGGAGGTGTCTCCGGCGATGGCTGCGAACATGGTGGCAGCCTCCATGGTGATGCAGGGATCCGGCGCGAATGCGGAAGTGGACCAGAAGGTCGTTTCCGAGATGGCGACGAAACTGATGTCCCAGTCCGCCTTCAAGGAAATGGTCAAGGACCCGAAGGCCCTGGAACTGATGAAGCAGGGCAAGAGCCTGGATCTGATCCAGCTGATGGCGGACAAGCAGTACGAGAAGGAACACCGCAACGACGAGTACAGGCGCATCCCCGGCCAGCTGCAGGAAGACGGACAGATCCTGTCGGATTATCTGACATCCGTTGCCGGCACCGCCGATGCCGGCGCTGTTTCCGTTGTCCGCAAGGGAAAGGTCTATACCGAGATGATACGGCAGATGCAGGCCGCCCAGACCAAGATGGCGCAGGGCATCCCCCTGAGCGGAGACGAGGCGAAGGCGCTGGCAGATGCCGTTCAGAAGTACAACAACAACGGTTCTCCCGTCGCGGGCGGCATCAAGGCCAAGAACGCGCACTATACGCAGAACATGGCTCTGCTGAAGCGCTTTATGCCTCCGAAGGAGTTCAATGCCTACTGTGCGGATATCAAGCAGGAGCACCCGCAGAGAGAGACGGCCCCGGAGAACTTCGTTCCCGGCCGTCTGAACGGTAAGGTGAAGACTGCCGCACAGCTCAAAGCCGAATACAGGGCTTCCCTGCAGCGGAGCTTCTCCGAAGAAGGCGTTGCCGCGATCTGCGCTATCAACAAGATGGCCAAGGGAGACAAATACTGCCTGATCACGCCGGACCGGCTGAAGTTCGAGACGGACAGGATGCTGGCAAACGGTACCGCATTCCACAGGACGATCATGAACGCATCGGACAAGAAGGTCCTGAAGGAGCTTTCCGACAGGGGCGACATCAGCGGCATCGCTAAGGAAGTGCAGGCGCGCACGATCAAACATACGATCGGAACGGCGCAGTGGTATGTGAACAATTCCGCCAGGGCGCTGCAAGGCGAACGGTTGAACCGTCATCAGGCATCCTATCATCTTGCGACCATCGCAGCGGCTGGCAGCGTCGCGCAGAACGCCAAGAATCTGAGCGTGCCCATTGACAAGACCGCGTTCGCCGATGCGGTCGCGGCGACGATGGCCAACAAGGACTTCCAGCGCATGGTCGACCGCTACGAGAGCGATCCGACCTACAGGCAGAGCATCAACAGCAAGCTGTCGCAGACCGGCGGCGCGATCGTATCGCAGGAACTGTATAAATACGAGCATCAGAGCGCGAAGAAACAGGCGCAGGCGGAGCCTGCAAAGCCGGAGCAGCCCAAAAAGGAAGAGGCGGTCCCGCAGGCGCAGCCGAAATAGCGCTGCGCAGACGGAAGCCTGCCGGCACATGATTGACAGATGACTGTCAAAAATATAATAATAAAGGGTCACAGGTTGCTGATGCAGTGTTAAAGGAGGAAAACAATGCTGATCATAGATAAAAAGATTGAGGGAGACAGCGCCTGCTTCCGTCTGAGCGGCAGACTCGATACGGTCACCGCGCCGCAGTTGTACGATGAGATCGCCGAAGTCCGCGACGGACTGAAAGAACTCATTCTGGACTGCGAAAGTCTGGAGTATATCTCCTCGGCCGGCCTGAGAGTGCTTCTGTCCAATCAGAAGGCGATGACCAAGCAGGAAGGCACGATGAAGCTCATCCATGTGAACGAAACGATCATGGAGATCTTTGAAGTGACGGGCTTCTCCGAGATCCTGACGATCGAATAGGAGGACGGCTTATGAAGAGCGATGTGATCGCAGTCTCCAGCGCCCGGGACAACACCGACGCGGTGATGCTCCAGGCGGAGAAGGTCGCCGCCTATCAGGGGCTTTCTTCCAAAAACGCGTTGCACCTGCGCCTTCTGGCGGAGGAGATGATGAGCATGATGCGCGCCATCGCGGGGGACGTGGACGGAGATTTCTGGATCGAAAACGCCGGAGAGCAGTACGAACTGCACCTGCGCGTGGTCACGGCGATGGACATGTTCAAGCGTGAACGGCTTCTCGCCGCTTCCACGAGCGGAAAGAACGAGGCGAACCGCGGCTTTATGGGCAAGATCCGCGCGCTGTTCGAACCGATGGAGGACGTCCCCATCTTCTTCGACATGTCGATGGACGGCCTCGGCGCGGATTCGACCTGGACGATGCATGCCTATCAGGAGCAGATCCGGAACTATGTGGAAGAGAACCGGCCCGGCGCGGCGGATGCCTGGGATGAACTGGAGAAATCCGTGGTCGCGCACCTTGCGGACGACGTGAAGGTACGCATCAACGGCCGCGAAGTGGAAATGGTGATCTACAAGAAATTCGCGTAGGATTCATCAGACAGGAGCATAGTGACATGGGAAATGGCGGAACGGATAATCCCCTTGTGATCGCATTGTCCGGCAAGATCGATTCGGGAAATTCCGCTCAAATTGAAGAAACTATAAAAGCAAGACGAAACGGCTGCGATACGGCAGCCGTCGTTTTGGATATGGACAAACTGGAGTACATCTCCAGCGCCGGTTTGCGGGTCCTCCTGCGTCTGAAGAAGGACAGCAAGGATCTCCGCATCATCAACGTGAATCCGGAAGTCTTCGAGATCTTTGAGATGACGGGCTTTACCGAGATCATGAAAGTGGAGAAAGCGTACCGCACCGTATCCGTGGATGGCTGTGAGGTCATCGGGGAAGGCGCGAACGGCAAGATCTACCGCATCGATCGGGATACCGTCGTCAAGGTCTACAAGAACGCGGACGCGCTGTCCGATATCCAGCACGAGAGGGAAGTCGCCCGTCTCGCGCTCATCCTCGGCGTTCCCACGGCGATCTCTTATGACGTCGTGCGGGTCGGAGACAGTTACGGCTCGGTATTCGAACTGCTGGATGCGCATTCGTTCTCGAAGATCCTGGCGGAAGAACCGGACCGTTTCGAATGGTGCGTGAAGGAATACGCCGACATGCTGAAGAAGGTCCACAGCATCCATGTGCCGGAGGGTAAGCTGCCCTCCATCAAGGCGAAGATGCTCCGCGCATTCGGGCGGATGAAGGATACGCTGCCGGACGGTCTCGGCGATAAGCTGATGCGCATGACGGAGGCGATCCCCGACACGGACGGAATGATCCACGGCGATTATCATACGAAGAACATCGTTCTGTCCGACGGAGAAGTGCTTCTGATCGACATGGATACGCTTTCCGTGGGTCATCCCATCTTCGAACTGGCGCAGATGTACAATTCCTACAAGGGCTTTTCTGAGTATGATCCGGAGATCGTCCGCCAATTCCAGGGGTTTGCCCCTGCCATTGCCCGCCGTTTCTGGACGGAGAGTCTGAAGGCTTACATCGGAACGGATGACGAGTCTATCATTACCGATATAGAAGATAAAGTGCGCTGCGTCGCGTACGCCCGGCTGATCGATTGGAAGATGCGCCACAGCGATCTCGATACGGATTATGATATCGCTACGATCGATCTGTGGAAGACGGAACTGACAGGGCTCCTGCGCCGTCTCGACACGCTTTCGTTCGATGCGGCGGCAGATGCTCAGGACGCTTCGAACGAGTTGGAACTGGAAGCTTCCATCGACAATCTGCACCGCGTTTTCTCCTTCGTGGACGAGCATCTGGAAACGATGGGCTTTTCCCCGAAAGCGCAGATGCAGATCGACGTCGCGGTGGAGGAGATCTTCACGAACATCGCGCTCTACGCCTATGCGCCGGGCAGCGGCACGGCGAAGGTGCGGTTCGAAAAGGAAGCGGATCCGCCCGCAGCGGTCATTACTTTTCTGGACCGCGGCGTCCCGTACGATCCGCTGGAGAGATCCGACCCCGATATCGCGCTTTCCGCCGACGACCGGGAGATCGGCGGACTGGGCATCTTTATGGCGAAAAAACTCATGGACGACGTCAGTTACGATTATAAAGACGGTCAGAACATTCTGACGCTGAAAAAGAACCTGTAAGACTCTGGAAGAATCATTATGGAACCCATCAAACCTATGCTGTGGACCTGTCTGAAGAACTATTCCGCCAAGGATCTGTCTTCAGACGTCGTATCAGGCATCATCGTGGCAGTCATTGCGCTGCCTCTCTCTATCGCACTGGCACTCGCTTCCGGCGTAGGACCGGAAGAGGGCCTGTACACCGCCATCATCGCGGGCTTTCTGATCTCCGCATTCGGCGGCAGCAAAGTACAGATCGCGGGACCGACCGCGGCGTTCGCGACCATCGTCGCGGGCATCGTCGCCAATTCCGGCCTGCAAGGCCTGATGGTGGCGACCGTCATGGCCGGCATCCTGCTCATCGTCATGGGCGTACTGCGCCTGGGCAAGCTCATCCGCTTCATCCCCGGCACCATCACCATCGGCTTCACCGCGGGCATCGCGGTCACGATCCTCATCGGTCAGCTGAAGGATTTCTTCGGCCTGACGTATCCGGCAGGGACTGTGACCATCGAGACTGTCGAAAAGGTCGAGGCGGTCGCGAAGAACTTCGGAACGCTCAATCCCTGGGCGCTCGGCATCGGCGTGCTCAGCCTCGCGATCCTGATCTTATGGCCGAAAGTCTCCGCCAAGATCCCCGCATCGCTCATCGCGGTTCTTGCCGGCGCTCTGATCGTGAAATTCGGAAATCTGCCCGTCAATACCATCGGCGACCTGTACACGGTCAGCAGCAAACTGCCGTCGCTGCACCTGCAGCCGGTCAGCTTCTCCCTGATCCGCTCCATGTTCCCGAACGCGGTCACGATCGCGATCCTGGCGGCTATCGAGTCGCTGCTGTCCTGCGTCGTCGCGGACGGCATGACCGGCGACAAACACCGCCCCGACACGGAACTCATTGCGCAGGGCATCGGCAATATCGGATCCGCGCTGTTCGGCGGCATCCCGGCGACGGGCGCCATCGCCAGAACGGCAGCGAACATCAACAACGGCGGCAAAACTCCCGTGGCAGGCATGGTGCATTCTATCGTGCTGCTGCTGGTGCTGCTGCTCCTGATGCCGTTCGCATCCTATATCCCAATGCCTGTCATCGCGGCGGTCCTGTTTGTCGTCGCGTATAATATGTGCCAGTGGCGGCCCTTCGTGAACCTCATCAAAACGGCTCCGAAGAGCGATATCATCGTTCTGGTGATCACGTTCGTCCTGACGGTCGTCTTCGACCTGGTCGTGGCGATCGGCGTCGGCCTCGGACTTGCCTGCCTGCTGTTCATGAAGCGCATGAGCGAGGAAACGGACATCCGCCAGTGGGAAGACGCCCCGGAGGACGAAGAATCCGGCCTGCGCCATATCCTGCCCGAGGTGAGCATCTACGAGATCGAAGGGCCTCTGTTCTTCGGCAGCGTGGAAAAACTGTCCGCGATCACTGCGAAAAAGGCGACGAAAGCGCTGGTGCTGCGCATGCGCAGCGTGACCGCTCTGGATTCGACCGCGCTCACCTCACTGGAAAAGCTGTACGACCGCTGCAAGGCGCAGGGCGCCCAGATCATATTCTCGCACGTCAATCCGCAGCCGATGAAGGTCATGGAACACGGCGGCTTCGTCGAAAAGGTAGGGCGCGAGTTCTTCTGCAGCCACATCGAAGAAGCCATCGAGATGGCCGAAGCGATCGCGGGCGATCAGTAGTTACAGGATAGAATACTTACATGCACGTCCGGGACCATTTCAAGACCATAACAAGACACAGAAGGGAAGTCCGGAAGCTCTGCTTCAAGATCGGCCTGTACCGTCAGGGACTGATCCATGACCTCTCGAAGTACAGCCCCGCGGAATTCCTTCCCGGATGCCGCTATTTTCAGGGGTTCCGCAGCCCGAACGACCAGGAAAGACAGCTGACGGGCTGCAGCAGGTCCTGGATGCATCACAAGGGCCGCAACCGGCATCATTTCGAGTACTGGATCGATTACCCGGGACCGGAACTGCGCGAGTATCTGAAAAGCGGCGGGTCCCGCCTGGGCCTGTCGGAACATTTTCAGGCGGTGGAGATGCCCCTGAGATATGTCGCGGAGATGTTCTGCGACCGCGTGGCGGCCTGCAAGGTCTACAG
>JAFZRG010000005.1 GCA_017619985.1 Bacillota bacterium
GCTCCGTGCGCGGCGTCGATGGTCTACTATTTCCGCAGCGGATGGAAGAAGTTCGCGGCTCTGTGCGTCACGGGCTGCATCTGCCTGTCCATCCTGTTCACGTTCTCCCGCGGCTCCTGGGTGGGCCTGGTCGTGGCTGTCGTGCTGTTCTCGCTCTTCCTGGACAAGCGCCTGATCGGCATGATGGGCATCGCCATGGCGGGCGTGCTGGCGCTGGTGCCTTCGATCACCAACCGTCTGACGTACCTGTTCACGCCCGAATACAAGGTGGCTTCGGAAGTCGGCGGCAGAGCGCTGCGCTGGGCGACCGGCAAGGTGCTGCTGCATGAGAATTCCGCCTGGCTGGGCTTCGGTCTCGGCCGTTTCGGCGGTGCAGTCGCCATGAACAATCAGGTGCTGGACAAGACGGACGAATTCGAATACTTCTACATGGATAATTATTACCTCAAGACCCTTGTGGAAATGGGGTATTTAGGAATAATATTTTATATAGTTGCACTGGTCGCATTCGTGATCATGGCGCTGCGGGCCATCCGCTCCTGCAACGAGGGACGCGCCTACGGTCTCTACGACGACGCGCTGACCCGCAACGATGAGAATCTGAAGTGTCTTGCCGTCGGTCTGTTCGCCGGCATGACCGGCGTGCTCGTGCACTGCTATTTCGAGAACATATTCGAAGAGCCATACATGATGGCTTATTTCTGGGGGCTGGCGGCCGCGCTGCAGCGGCTGGGAGCCATCAGCAGGGAAAGGAGCAAAACATGAAGGTATGCGTCATAGGGCTTGGTTATATCGGCCTTCCCACCGCAGCCATGTTTGCAAACGCCGGACACGAGGTCCTGGGCGTGGATAAGAAACCGCAGATCGTCGACGCGCTCAACCGCGGCGAGATCATCATCGAAGAGTTCGGCCTGGCGGGATTCATCCGCGAGGTCGTGAACAAGGGCCATCTGCGCGCCGCGCTCGAACCGGAAGTGTCCGATGCGTATATCATCTCCGTGCCGACGCCGATCACAGAGGACAAGAAAGCGGACATGCGCTTCGTGGAAAGCGCGACCCGCAGCATCGTTCCTCTGCTGAAGAAGGGCGACCTCGTCATCCTGGAATCCACGTCCCCCGTGGGCACTGTGGATTCCCTGATGCTCCCCATCCTCGAAGAGAGCGGCCTGAAGGCCGGCTCCGATTTCGGCCTGGGCCATTCGCCTGAGCGGGTCATCCCCGGGAAGATCCTGTATGAGCTCGTGCACAACTCCCGCATCGCGGGCGGCATCGACAAGGCATCCGCGCACCGCATCGCGGAGCTGTACAGAAGCTTCGTCGAGGGCGAGATCTACGAGACCGACGCCCGTACGGCCGAGATGTGCAAGCTGTCCGAGAACACGTTCCGCGACGTGAACATCGCGTTCGCGAACGAACTGGCGAAGATCTGCGAAGACCAGGGCATCAACGTCTGGGAACTCATCGAGATCTGCAACAAGCATCCGAGGGTGAACATCCACCAGCCGGGTCCCGGCGTGGGCGGACACTGCATCGCGGTGGATCCGTGGTTCATCGTGGAAAAGGAACCGGGCCTGGCCCAGATCATCCGCAAGTCCAGAGAGACGAACGACTCCATGCCCGCCTACGTGGCGAAGCGCGCGGAGGACATCCTGGCCGGCGTCGGCGCTCCGAAGATCTGCATCCTCGGCGCGACGTACAAGCCGGACGTGGACGACATGCGCGAAAGCCCCATCCTGACGCTGGCGGAAGAACTGCGCGCCAAGGGCTGCGAAGTGTCGCTCCATGACCCGCACGCGGCGGGCCGTCCGGGCATCGAAGGCGACCTGCTCAAGGCGGCGGAGGGCGCGGACCTCGTGATCCTCGGGGTCAACCACAAGCAGTTCAAGACCCTGGATTACGAAGCGCTGGCGAAAGCCGTGCGCAGGAAGAACTTCCTGGATACGAGGAACTTCGCGGACAGAGAGGCTGCGGAAGCGGCCGGGTTCGCATACTATCTGCTGGGGAAATAGATGGCGGATTTCAAAGTCGTAAAGATCCTGGGCGTCCGGGTGGACAAGGTGACGAAGGCGCAGGCGCTGGAGGCGTTCCGGCGGATGCTGGACGGGGACAGCTGCGAACTGATCGTCACACCCAACGCGGAGATCGTGGAGAAGGCTTCCAAGACCCCGCAGCTCCGGCGCATCATCAACGAGGAGGCTGCGCTGGTCACGCCCGACGGCGTCGGACTGATCTACGCGTCGAGACTGAAGGGCGACCCCATCGAGGAGAAGGTCGCCGGCATCGATTTCGCACGCAGTGCCATCGAACTGTGCGCGCAGCTCGGCAGGAGCGTCTACCTGCTGGGCAGCAAGCCGGGCGTCGCGGAAGCGGCGGCAGCCAACCTGGAAAAGGAGATCCCCGGTCTGAAGATCGCGGGCTTCCGGGACGGTTATTTCAAGGACGAAGAGGAATCTTCCGTCGTGGAAGAGATCAACGCAAGCGGGGCGGACTTCCTGTGCGTCGCCCTCGGCTCTCCGAAGCAGGAGTATTTCGTCATACGGCACAGGGATTCGCTGAAGGTCAAAGCGGCAGCGGGCCTGGGCGGCAGTCTGGACATCTGGTCCGGGCAGCTGAACCGGGCGCCTGCCTTCTATATCGATCACGGCCTGGAATGGCTGTACAGAATGATCCAGGAGCCAAGGCGCCTCAAGCGTCTGCCGGCTCTGCCGGTCTTTCTGATCAAAGCGGCAATACGGAGGTAACATGGAAACGGTACAGCTGCAGAAGATCGCTCAAACAGTAAGACAGGATATCATCAGGGAAGTGTATCACGCAGGGTCCGGGCACCCCGGCGGCAGCCTTTCGGCGGCGGACCTGATGACGGCCCTGTATTTCAGCGAGATGAACGTCGATCCGGCGGATCCCGCGAAAAAGGGAAGGGACCGCTTCGTGCTCTCGAAGGGTCACGCGGCGCCGGCGCTTTACGCGTGTCTGGCGGAACGCGGATTCTTCCCGGTCAGCAAACTCGTGACCCTGCGCAAGTTGGGCAGCAGTCTGCAGGGTCATCCCAGCATGACGCTCCTGCCCGGCGTGGAGATGTCCACCGGCTCGCTCGGCCAGGGCATTTCGGCGGCGGTCGGCATGGCGCTGGCCGGCAGGCTGGATAACGACCCCGGCAGGATCTACACGATGCTCGGCGACGGCGAGCTGCAGGAAGGCATGGTCTGGGAAGCCGCGATGGCTGCCGGACACTACAAGCTCGACAACCTGTGCGCGATCGTGGATCACAACGGACTGCAGATCGACGGACGCAACGAGGACGTCATGAATGTGATGCCCATCGGAGAAAAATTCGCGGTCTTCGGCTGGAACGTGCTGGAGATCGACGGGCACGACTTCGAACAGATCCTCGACGCGTTCGACATGGCGAAAAAATGCAAGGGAATGCCCACCGTCATCGTGGCGGAGACCGTCAAGGGCAAGGGCGTTTCGTTCATGGAGAATAATGCCGGCTGGCACGGTAAGGCTCCGAACGAGGAACAGGCAAAACAGGCGATGGCAGAGCTGGGAGGTGAGCTGTAATGGCAGAAAAGATCGCAACAAGAGCCAGTTACGGCAAGGCGCTCGTGGAACTCGGCGCGGAAAATCCCGACATCGTCGTCCTGGACGCGGATCTGTCCGGGTCCACGCAGACGAAGAAGTTCGCGGACGTCTACCCGGACCGCTTCTTCAACGCGGGTATCGCGGAGGCCAACATGATGGGCATGGCGGCGGGCCTGGCCGTTTCCGGCAAGACCGTGTTTGCCAGCAGTTTCGCGATGTTCGCGTCCGGCAGGGCTTATGAGATCATCCGCAATTCCATCGGATATCCGCAGGCCAATGTCAAGATCTGCGCGTCCCATGCGGGCGTGACGGTCGGAGAAGACGGCGCGAGCCACCAGTGCATCGAAGACCTGTCGCTCATGCGCGGCATCCCTGGCATGGTGGTGCTCAACCCCGCGGACGACGTGAGCGCGAGAGCGCTGATCAAGGCTGCGGCGGCCTATAAAGGACCCGTCTACGTGCGTCTGGGAAGAGCCGCGGTGCCCGTGGTGTACGAGGAAGGGACCGCGTTCGAGATCGGCAAAGCGAAGCGCGTGAAGGAAGGCAAAGACGCCTGCATCATCGCGACCGGCATCATGCTGGACAAGGCTATGCAAGCTGCGGACATCCTGGCTGCGGAAGGCATCGAAGTCCGCATCGTGGACATGCACACGATCAAGCCTCTGGACAAGGAGGAAGTGCTGGCGGCGGCAAAGGAATGCGGCTGCATCGTGACCGCGGAAGAGCACTCCGTGATCGGCGGGCTCGGTTCCGCCGTGGCGGAAGCGGTCTGCGGCGAAGCGCCCTGCAAAGTGAAGATGATCGGCGTGCAGGACGTGTTCGGCCAGTCCGGCAAACCCGATGAACTGCTGAAGCTCTACGGCATGACGGCAGAGGACATCGCGGAAGCCGTCAGATCCATGAAATGTAAATAATTGACATTTTTCAGCCGATGATGTACAATTCTCCCGCAAACTGCTGCGGGAGAATTATTATGCGGAAAAGAAAACACGGGACGGCAGGCAGGGGCAAACGCATCGTTGCCGTCTGCAGTCCTGCCCCGGGCAGCGGCGTGACCCTCACAGCCGCCGCGCTCGCCTGCGCGCTCGCGGAGGACGGGCCGGCCGCGTTCGCGGAGGCAGGCACGCCCTACGTGTTCGATGCTTTCGGTTTCGCGAAGAAGTTCCTGCTGAGCGGGTTCACGGACTACGCCCGGCTCTTTGAGGAGGGGCAGACGTTCCGCGGCCCGGAGAACCTGTGGCACGGCGTGAACTGGGCCGTTCGTCCCGGAAGGCTTTCGCAGCCGGGCAGTCCGCCGCAGGCGAAGGAGATCCTCCGCTTTGCCGACAGGCTGCCGGGCGTCCATACCGTTCTGGACTGTTCCGGACTGGACGAAAGCGCCCTGGACGGCGTGCTGCCGGGGGCGGACAGGATCTATATCGTCGTCGATCCGCTTCCGGGAAAGCTCATCCCGTCGTCCGTGCGGCTGCAGAGGCTAAGATACGCATTCCCCGGCGCGGTTCTCGCGGTCAACCGGATGAACCGCGGCATCCACCGCGCCGAACTGGACGCCTACCTGGGGACGCAGGACTATCTCTGCCTGCCGGATCTCGGAGCGGAGACCGTCTACAAGGCGGAGTACGCCTGCGTGCTGCCGTGGGATCTTCCGGAAGGGAAAACGTTCCTCGCTTCACTAAAAAATCACGAATAAAGCGGTCGCATTTGTGGTCAGGGCATCGAATATATGGTATAATTAAATGTCAATTTGTACCCAAAACCACAAGAGGCAAGATCATTGATCATTTTCGATAATATCACAAAAAGATACGGTTCGAAGGTGGCGCTGGAGAACGCGACGATCCACATCGACAAGGGCGATTTCGTGTTTCTCGTAGGTCCGTCCGGCGCGGGGAAATCCACGTTCATCAAGCTCATCCTGAAGGAGATCGAACCGGATGAGGGAACACTGGTCGTGGCGGGCAGGGACATCACGCACCTGTCGAACCGCGAGATCCCGCAGCTGCGCCGCTCCCTGGGCGTCGTATTCCAGGACTTCCGCCTGCTGCCGAACAAGACGGTCTTCGAGAACGTCGCCTTCGCCATGGAAGTCCTGCACCACAAGCCGCGCGTCATCAAGAAGCAGGTACCGCAGGTGCTCGAGCTCATGGGAATAGGTGAAGCGGCGGACAAGTTCCCCGATGAACTGTCCGGCGGCGAGCAGCAGAGAGTCGCCATCGCCAGAGCCATCATCAACAATCCGCAGGTCCTGATCGCCGACGAGCCGACAGGCAACCTCGACAAGGACACCGCATGGGAGATCATGCAGCTGCTCAATCAGGTCAACCTGCGCGGCACGACCGTCGTCATGGTGACCCACGCATTCGACATCGTGGAAAAAATGGGGAAGCGCGAAGTAGAGATCGAGGGCGGACGCATCGTCCGCGACACAAAAGGGGGGATCGCAGCCGATGTTTAAAGGACTGGGATATTCCCTCAAACAGGCGCTTGTCCAGATCTTCCGCAACAAGGGCATGGCAGTCGCTTCGCTGTTCGCGATCACAGCCATGCTGCTCATCCTGGGTCTGTTCTTCTTCCTGACGGTCAACGTGAATTTCCTGACGGAAGAGATCAAGGAGCAGTTCGACACGATCGAGGTGTTCCTGCAGGATGACCAGACGGAAGCGCAGGCGGACGTCATACGCACGAGCCTTTCCAAGCTGCCTGGTGTGGAAAGCGTGGAATATATCGACAAAGCCCGGGCCATGGAGGAGTTCAAGGTCCGCTGGGGCGACAACGCGTATCTGCTCGACGGTCTGTCCACCAACCCGCTGCCGAATTCTCTGCGGGTCAAGCTGACGGATCTCAACGAAGGCGATATCGTCGCGGAAGTTTCCCGCAACATGGCCGGCGTCGAAGACGTCCGGTACTACCAGACGGAAGTGAACAAGATCCTGAAAGTCTCCGAGGGCATTCAGAAAGGCGCTCTCGTCGTCATCCTCTTCCTGATCATCGTTTCCGTCGTCGTCGTATCCAATACGGTCAAGCTGACGGTCATGGCGCGCCAGGAAGAGATCCGCATCATGAAATACGTCGGCGCGACGAACTGGTTCATCCGGGGGCCGCTGCTCCTGGAAGGCATGTTCATCGGTCTGATCGCGTCGCTCATCGCATTGGGGTGCACGTGGGCGATCTATGCGCGCCTCATGCAGGCGTTCGGCCAGCAGGCCATGATCCTGCTGTCTTCCAGCCTCGTCGAGACGAACTTCATGATGATCAATCTGGCATGGATCTACATCGCGCTGGGTATCAGCATCGGCGCGTTCGGCAGCATCCTCTCCATGAGGAGATTCCTGCAGGCATAGCAGGCAGAAGGGGAACAGGGGAAACCGCTTTTTATGGATAAGAGAAAACAGACAAAAGGGAAGATACGGGCAAAGGTGGCGCTGTGGAGCGTCGCTCTTGCCATGGCAGCGGCCGTCATGCTGACGCCGTTCTCGCAGGCTGCGACGATCGACGACTGGCAGAACCAGCTGAACAATAAGAACAAGCAGAAGGAGCAGATCCAGGAGGAACTGAACCAGAGCAAGAAGGACCTCGAGGAGGTCCAGGCGGAGCTGAACGCCCTGGAACAGAAGATCTACAGGGCGGAAGGCGAGATCAGAAGCCTTACGGTCGAACTGAACGAAACGAAGGAAGAGATCGTCAAGGGGCTGGAGGAGCTCGAGCAGCTGAAGAAGGACATCGAAAAGCAGAACGACGACCTGAACGCCCGTCTGCGCAGCATGTACAAAAACGGCGACGTCGGTCTTCTGTCCGTCGTCTTCGGCAGCAGCAGCATGTCGGACGTCTTAACGAACATGGACATGGTGCAGCGCATCTACAACGCGGACGCGGAACTGCTCGCCAGCATCCAGGACCAGTACGACCTCGTCGACGCGCAGAACCAGAAGCTCGAGGCGCTGAAAGTGCAGCTCGAAGCGCAGCAGGAAGCCGTAGAGGCGAAAAAGGCTGCGCTGGAACTGGACCGTCAGGAAGTGGCGGCGAAGAAGAAGGAAGTCCAGGCGAACACGGATTCTCTGGCGGCGCAGTACGACGCGGTCAAGAAAGAGGCGGACGCCATCAGCGAGACCATCAAGGTGCTGCAGAGCTCCAATACGAAGTATATCGGCGGTGCCATGTGCTGGCCTTCCCAGGCGAGCACGCGCATCACGTCCCCGTTCGGCTGGCGGTACCTGTCGCTGCTGGGCGGCCGCAATTACCACACCGGCGTCGACATCGGCGCGGCCGGCGGCACGAATATCCTGGCCGCAAACTCCGGCAAGGTCATCAAGGCAGGCTGGAACAACTCCTACGGCTATATGGTCATGGTCGACCACGGCGGCGGCATCGTCACGCTGTACGCCCACTCCAGCAAGCTGCTGGTCAAGACCGGCGACGTCGTGGCCAGAGGCCAGGCCATCGCCCTGATCGGTTCGACCGGCATGTCCACGGGCAACCACCTGCATTTCGAAGTGCGCGTGAACGGCGCCTACCAGAATCCGCTCAACTACATCACGCCTTCCGTCAGAAACTAAATGAGCCGATGGATCTATCGACAAAACGATAATAAGCCCGAATGGGGACCCTTAGGGGTCCCTGTTGCTGTTATGGACATCCTTGCGAGCAGAGGCGTTTCGGAGCTTTGCGAAGCGGAGGATTTCCTTTCTCCCGCGCCGAAGCGCACATACGATCCCGCTTTGATGCCGGATCTGCTGCAGGCAGCGGAAGCGCTGCTGGCAGCGGCGGAGGAGGGCAGACGCATCTGCATCTATGGTGACTACGACGCGGACGGGGTCACGTCGACGGCGCTGCTGTACGGCGTGCTGAAAAAACTGACGGACCGCGTGAGTTTCTACGTGCCTTCGCGCTTCACGGACGGCTACGGCCTGAACAAGGATGCAGTTGCCCGCATCGCGGCATCAGGCGCGCAGCTGCTGATCACCGTGGACTGCGGCAGTACGAACCGCGAAGAGGTGGAAGAGGCGAAACGGCTCGGCATGGACGTTATCGTCACGGACCACCACGAACTGGAAGCGGGCAAGGAACCGGACTGCCTGTTCGTCAACGCGAAGCGAGAGGACAGCCTCTATCCGTTCAGCGGCCTGTCCGGCTGCGGCACGGCTTTCAAGCTGGCGCAGGCCATCCAGCGCATCCTGGCCGCACGGGGCGACGGCCGCTTTACCCGTCAGGATCTGACGGATCAGCTCGATCTCGTCGCGATCTCGACCGTGGCGGACGTGGTGCCCCTGCTGGATGAGAACCGGAGCCTCATCAAATACGGCCTGCGCGTCGTCAATTCCCGCAGAAGAAAGGGACTGCGCATCCTGCTGGAACAGCTGAAGCTCGCCGACAAGCAGATCGATGCGGACGACATCGGCTTTATCCTCGCGCCGCACATCAATTCCTGCGGGCGCATGGCGACGGCAGACGCGGCCGTCAAACTGCTTGCGGGGATCGAGACAGACGGCCCGCTGGAGGATCTGGCGGCCTTCATGATCGAATGCAATAAACAGAGGCGCTTTGCCCAGGACGAGACCCGGGATATCTGCCTGGAAGCCATCCGGACGGGCAGCTGCGGCGATCTGTTTCCCATCATAGAAGCGCCGGGCGCCCATGAAGGCGTCGCCGGCATCGTAGCAGGTTCTCTGAAGGAACAGTTCAACAAGCCCGTCTGCATCGTGACCCCGAGCGAAAACGGCCTGCTGAAGGGCACCGGCCGCTGCATCGCGGGCCTGGACCTGCATGACATGCTCTCCACCTGCGCCGATCTCTTCGTACGTTACGGGGGTCACGCGGGAGCCTGCGGCTTCTCTCTGGCAAGCGACCGTCTGCCGCTGCTGCGGCAGCGCATGGACGCCCTGATGCAGGACATCCTGGCCGGCAGACCGGACGCCCTGGAGGAGAAGCTGCTGATCGAAAAGGTCCTGGACGCGGACGAAAAGACCATGGAATTCGCGGACGCCTTGCGGCTGCTCGAGCCTTTCGGCGAAGCGAATCCGAAGCCTCTGTTTGCACTGACGGCGGCAAACGTGTACAATGTGCAGTACATGGGCAGCGAAGGCCAGCACGTGCGCTTCACGGCGGTCTGCTCGGATGGGATCGAGGTCCCGTGCGTCTGCTTCCGCCGCGCGGCTTCCTTTGCGGACCTTCTGCATTCCGGGTCACTCCTGGACGTGGCAGGGGAACTGGGCATCAACGAGTTCAACGGACGCCGCAGACTGCAGCTGACCGTGAAAGATATCAAGAGGAGCGAATCCAATGATCAAGATTAAAAAGGCGACGCTGATCTTTCTGATCATCCTCGCCGTCGTATGCGGAGCCGCCGGTCTGTATTCGCTGCAGACCACCGGTCTCGCGGCAAAGCTCGGTATGGGCGGCGGACACGTCCTGAGCGACGAGCAGTATCAGGAATACCGGCATCTGAGCAAGACGTTCGGCAAGGCGGACGAGCTGAGAGACTACATCCTGAAGCGCTATTACGTCGACGTCGACGAGGACGCGCTGGAGACCGGCATGCTCAAGGGCCTGTTCGAAGGCCTGGGCGATCCGTATTCCTATTACATGACCCCGTCCGAATACGAACAGACGATGATCTCCCTGACCGGCGTCTATTCCGGCGTCGGCGTGACGATCTCGGCCGGCGATTCCGGCTACGTCGAAGTCGTGACGCCCACCAAGGGCAGCCCTGCCGAGGAGGCGGGCATCCGCAAGGGCGACCTGATCATGGCCGTGGACGGCACGGAATACATCGGCGCCGATCTCGACACCTGCGCGGCAGCGATCCGCGGGCCGGAAGGCACGGACGTCACGCTCACCATCCGCAGGGGAGACGAGATCTTCGACGTCACGATCACGAGAAAGACGATCATCGCCCAGACGGTGGACTACCGGATGCTGGAAGATGAGATCGGCTACATCAGCATCAGCGGATTCGAGGACAATACCGCGTCGGATTTCAAGGCGGCGCTGGCGGCGATCAGGGAAGAAGGCGCGAAGTCGTTCGTGCTCGATCTGAGAGACAACGGCGGCGGCCTGGTGGACGCGGCTGTCGAGATCGCGGACGTGCTGCTGGATAAGGGTGTCGTCGCGTATACCGAAGATCACGACGGCAACAAGGACTACTACCGCACGTCTTCAGGCCGCACGGAACTGCCCTACGTCGTCCTTGTGAACGAAGGTTCCGCCTCGTCCTCCGAGATCCTCTCGGGCGGCATCAAGGACAACGCCGGCGGACCGCTGGTCGGGGTCACGACCTACGGCAAGGGCATCATCCAGACGGTCGAACAGCTGACGGACGGTTCGGGCATCAAGATGACCATCCTGCAGTACTATTCCCCGAACGGCAGCGTCATCCACAAGAACGGCATCGAGCCGAACTACGTGGTCGAACTGACGGACGACTGCTACGACGAAAGCGGCGA
>JAFZRG010000050.1 GCA_017619985.1 Bacillota bacterium
ACCGTCAGACGAAGGTCCTCCCCCGCTTCCGCACGCTTCGCCAGCGCGCCGGGCACGAGCTTGGGATAGCCTGCCGACGTAAAGCCGCTCACGCCGACCGTGCTGCCCGGCGCGATCAGCGCTGCCGCAGCTTCAGCAGAGCAGATCTTCTCTCTCAGTTTTTCATTCTGAATCCGTTTTTCCATTACACACTGTACCTGTCCCCTTGTGACATGCATCAGAACTTCACAAATCCCGTAAAATCGAACGGTCTCGCTCCGGGCAGCTCGCTTTCCGCCCGCAGCAGCGAATTGACGATGTGCACCGCGTGGCCGAACTTCGGCGGCCCGAGTTTGACCGCCGCAGCACCGCCGGCCGTTCCCATGTCCGCCACCGGGTCATCGGAGACGCCGCCCGCCCGGATGGACGGGATGGAGAACATGCCGTGCTCCACCGCGTATTTCTGCGCTGCCATGGCTTCGGTCACCGTGCCCACCTGGTTCGGCTTGAACACGAATGCCCCGCAGGCGCCCAGCTCCAGCGCTTTCTTAATGTATTCGATGTTCGTGACCGTCAGATCGTCGCCGCAGAGCGTGGTGCGCGGCAGCGCTTTGGCCATCTTCACCCAACCGTCCCAGTCGTTTTCGTCCACAGGATCTTCCAGGTAAAGGATGTCGTACTTTTCCGTCGCCGGTTTCAGGATGCCGATGAGCTCGTCCAGATCCACCTCCCGGCCGCAGTAGCGGTACGTGCCCCGCGACGCGTCATAGATCTCGCTGAACGCGCAATCGAGATGGTACGCGATCTTATCCTCGCAGCCGCAGCGGACCGCGGTCTCCTTCAGGATCGCCAGGCAGTCCATGAAATCCGTGCTCGGCGCGATGTATTCGGACATGGCGCCGATCTCGGGCCGCCGGCCGTTCTGGAACTCGCGGATCACCTCGGGCAGCTTCGCATAGGTGCGGCACAGGATGTCCGCCGCCTCCGAGATGGTCGCCGCCTTGTACGGCACGATCGTGACTTCCTGCACGGGCATGGTATCCTCTTCGTAGCTGCCGCCCGCGAACATGTCGGACGTGGGCAGAGGGATGGTCCGGATCTCGCCCGGATTCAGATAGCGGTACTGCGGCACGTGCAGGATGGCGCAGCCCGCCCGCATGGCGGCCAGCGAAATGCTGTTCGTGACGTTGCCGCCCAGACGCGACTTGTTCGCCGTGCCGTCGAGTTCGATCAGGGCTTCGTCCAGGGCTTTCTGGTCCAGTACGTCCATTCCCTTGATCTTCGGCAGCACGGTCCGTTCCGCCATCTCGACCGCTTTGTACACGCCGTTGCCGTTATACCAGTTTGGATCGCCGTCGCGCAGGACGAACGCCTCGTGCTCTCCCGCGGAGATCCCGGAGGGAGAGGCGGCCCTCCCGACGACGCCGTCTTCCGTAATGAGGTCCACCTCGAGCAGAGGCTTGCCCTTGCAGTCGATGAGGGCGCGTGCCCGCAGGTCTTTGATCTTCGTGTTCATCTACTCCGCCTTCCCCACGTACAGCACGTTGAAATCGCACAGGTTCGTGCCGGTGTTGCCGGTCATCACGATGTCGCCCGTCTCCGACAGGGCCTCATACGTCGCGTGACCCGCCAAAGCCCTTCGCAGATCGATACCGGCCGTCTCTGCCCTCGCCTTGCTCGTTCCGTCGCAGATGCCTCCGGCCGCAGGCGTCGTGCCGTCCGTTCCCTCGCTGTCGATGGAGAGCAGACAGGAAGCTTTCAGACCGTCCGCCGCCAGCGCGAAGCCGGCGCACATCTCCTGGCCCGGTCCGCCGTGGCCTTGGATCGATGCGTTGTTTTCGATCTTCGTCGTGGTCTCGCCCGCGGAAACGATAAAGCAAGGCGCTTCGAACGGTCTTCCGGTACGTTCGATCTCGCGCGCCACGGATGCCATGAAGGCGCCGAAATCCCGGCTCTCCCCTTCGGTACACGTCGTCAGCACGTGACAGGGCACACCCATGTCCGCAGCAGCCTGTTCCGCGGCGCGGCAGGATTCCTCCAGCGTCCCCACAAGGTAGTAATCCACGTCGTTCGGCAGGCTCTGCGGCGTCTCTTCGGCCGGGTCGTAATGCAGCAGATACTCCGCCACGCGGGGCGGCAGCTTCTCCTCGATGCCGTACGTATGGATGATCTTTTTGATATCCTCGAACGTGACCGTGTCGTATCCGACCGGCGTCCCCATGATGGGCACAGGCTTGGTGTAATCCGTAAAGCCATCCATGCCCGTCGCGTCCCACAGCTCGAAGCACAGGATCTTCGCGCCGTGCACGTGCTGCCCGAGCCGCCCTCTCGCCGTCTGCGACAGGTGGCCGCGGATGTCATTGATGTCCATGACCCACATGCCGGCCTTCAGCATCACGTCGGTCGCTTCCTGCAGATCCTCGAGCGTCAGCCCCCTGGACGGATAGCCCATGAGCGCCGAGCAGCCGCCGGACAGGCCGACGAGCAGCAGATCTCTCGGGGTCATCTGCTCGCAGAGGTCTATCATGCGCTGGCAGCCCCGGATACCCTCTTCGTTGGGCAGCGGATGGCCGCCCACGAACACCTCGGTGTGTCTGTATACGTCCTCTTCGTCGGGGATCTTGATGATCGTGACCCCCAGCGTCAGGTCGTCGCCCAGGATATCCTCAAACGCGCGGGCCATGTGGTTGCCCGCCTTGCCGGATGTAAAGGCGTAGACCCGTTCGTAATCCGCCAGGTCGTAGACCTGTTCTCCGATGCGAAGCTTCGAACCGTCCCGGCGTATCAGGTTTGTCAGAAATACGCGCTGGTCGAGTTTTTGCAGCACACGGTCCGTCAATTCGAGCACCTTCGCCCGGGCTCCGCTCTGCCCGCAGGCGAGCAGGCTTTCCGCGTTTTTAATCTTCTGCCATTCCATGCTGTCTTTCCTTCTTCAGTTTCTCCCGGATCTTCGTCGCGGAGACGATCTCGCCGTCGATGCAGAGCCGCGGCACTTCCACGACCTCGATGCCCTTGCCGGGCAGGTACGCTTTCATCATTTCGTTATAGTGGTTCGTGACCGGATCCAGCGGCTCCGTGCCCACGTATCGCACCGTGATGCCCATCTCCTTCGCGAACACTTCCGCGAACACCGCCAGATCCAGCGCGCAGCGCACGTCTTCGACCCGCGCCTTCTCTTTGATGAAGTACGTCGGGAACGTCACGGAAGAGATCATGTATTCCTTCGTCTCGTGCACGCGCACGTTCGGCAGGTCCTTCGTGCCTTCGACCACCCGCTTCCAGCGCTCTGCGAACGAAAAGTAACTGCGGTCCTCCGACACGACGAACACGTGCAGCAGGCCGAGCCGTTCCAGCGCCTTTTCGATCAGGTACCGGTGACCTGCCGTGAACGGATTCGCATTCATGACGATCGCGCCGATTTCTCCGGGCGTGCCGTCCACCCCCATCGGCGCCTCTTCCGCGAGGCTCCTCGCGTAGTTCCTGGCTGCGTTCCGCTTGCTCTCCATCAGCAGCACGTCCTTCGTCGCCGCGATGGGGAAAAAGGCCATGTCCGTGAACTGCGCGCGGTTCTTCGGCTTCGTGAACAGGAACAGATGGTCCTCGCCCCGTTCGAACGCCTCTTTGCGCAGCTCCGTCACGATCGTAGCGGTCAGGCCCTCGCCCTGGTGGTCCTCCGACACGCCGATGCACTTGCAGATCTTGCCGTCC
>JAFZRG010000051.1 GCA_017619985.1 Bacillota bacterium
GTCTGTCTGATGCAGATCGGAGGCGCCCTGAAGAGCGGCAAGCCTCACGACGGCAGAGCGCCCGACTACGACGACTGGGACCTGAACTGCGACATCCTGTTCTGGAACGAGATCCTCGGACACACCATCGAGATCTCCAGCATGGGCATCCGCGTCTCTCCCGAGAGCCTGGACAGACAGCTGACGATCGCCGGCTGCGACGACCGCAGGAAGCTGCCGTTCCACAAGTCCCTGCTGGCAGGCGAACTGCCCTACACCATCGGCGGAGGCATCGGCCAGAGCCGTATCTGCATGCTGATCCTGGGCAAAGCCCACATCGGCGAAGTGCAGTCCTCCGTCTGGGACGAATACACGCTGAAGACCTGTAAGGAAGCGGGTATCGTGATCCTGTAATGCTTGCAGCTGCAGGGTTTTTCTGCAGTTAGTAAACATAAGTATGAGTTTAGTCAACGAAAAGAAAAAAGGCTATAATCAACTGGTACTGAGAAGCATCGCCATGATCTGCACGATTATGGCGATCGCTTCGCATACGGTCGCTCCCACCCTGCGCTTTTTCAGCTATATGGAATGGGTCGCGTTCCCCATCTTCGCCTACCTGCTGGCGGAAGGCCTGGACAAAACCATGTCCCGCGGGCTCTACGGCGCCAGACTGCTGTTGTTCGCAGCTCTTTCCGAAGTCCCCTACGACCTCATGATGAGCGGAAGAACGATGGATTACCGCCAGCAGAACGTGCTGTTCACGCTGTTCATCGGCTATATCGTCATCCTGCTGGTCGATCTCATCCGCACGAAGGCGGACAACCTCGTGCTTACGATCGCCGCAGAGATCGGCGGGCTGTTCTTCGGGCGCTACCTGATCGCCGGCCTGCGCTGCGCCTATCCGCGCTTCGCCATGGCGTTCATCATGCTGTTCTACGTCGCGCGCCATGTGCGCTACGAAAAGCTGATGGAACTGATCGTGACCCTGGTCATCGCGATCTATTTTTCGAACCAGACATTCGCGACGCCGAAGATCAACGGGCTGCAGTACGATCTGTCCGTGCAGTTCTTCGCGGTCATCGCACTGCTGCTCATCTGGGGATACAGCGGAGAGCGCGGCAGCAACAAGCTGATCGTCCGCTATATCAGCTACGGGTTCTTCCCCGTCGCGATCCTGATCTTCTGGTATCTGTCCTCGCAGGGCGTCACCTATTAAAAAATCTGCTTTACAAACCCCTGGGCGGGTGCTATACTTTCAATGTTGACACGCGGTATTGGCGGAATTGGCAGACGCGTACGGTTGAGGGCCGTATGGGTAACACCGTGATGGTTCAAGTCCATTATACCGCACCAAAAACCCGGCTTTTCGAAGCCGGGTTTTTCTTATCCTTTATAGGCTGAATCGCTTAGAATGTCAGGTCTTTAGCCGCAACGTAGCCGTAACCGCTCTCCGCTGCCAGGACAGCCCGGACGATCGCTTTCGAAACGACGTTCGCCGCCAGCGTTCCCGCCACGTCCATATCCGCTGCCACGTCCCCGTTCGCCAGCGCGTAGATGCTGTCGCCGTCCGCGGAAGTGTGCACCGGGCGTATGCACCTCGCATAGCCGTCGTGCGCCATGGAAGCGATCTTGCCGAGCTGCTGGCTGTTGAACGCGCCGTTGCACAGCACGATGCCGAGCGTCGTATTCCGCCCCGTGAAGCGGTTCTTGACCACGTCGTAGCGCGAGACCATCAGGTCTTCCCCGCTGGCAAAGGACTTGTGATCCGGCGCCAGCATGCCGGCCAGTTTCTTTCCAGTATCCGCGTCGAAGACATCTCCGATCGCGTTGACCGCGACGATAGCGCCGATCTGAAAATCGCTGATCTGCAATGCGAAGCTTCCGATGCCGGACTTCATGCCGTTTTCCACGCCGGACAGCTTTCCGACCGTCGCGCCGGTGCCGGCCCCAAAGCAGCCGTCCCGGTAATTGCCTCCGTTTTCGGAAGCCAGGCAGGCTTCGTAGGCCATTTCTGCATCCGGGCGGCAGCGCATATCGCCTACGTTCAGGTCGAACAGGTCCGCCTGGCACACGAGCGGGACCGTCGTAAAGCCAACGTCGTAGCCGTATCCCCTCTCCTCCAGGTATCTCATGACCCCGCCGGAGGCGTCCAGCCCGTAGGCGCTTCCGCCTGCCAGCACGACGCCGTGGATGGCTTTGGGAGCGGTCAGCGGGCTGAGCAGCGTGCTCTCCCTGGACGCGGGACCGCCGCCCCGCACGTCCAGACCGCCGGGAGCCCCTTCCCGGCACAGCACGACCGTGACGCCGGTGCCGCCCTCTCTGTTCTCCGCCTGGCCGATGTCGAATCCTCTGATATCCTTGATCGAGATCTCTTTCATTGTGAAAACTCCTTCCGGAAATGTGATTCCATTATACCTTAAGCCGCTCTTCTGTGCTAAAATAAATTGTTATGGATACGAAAGAATTACAGAAACAGATCGAAAGACGCCGCATCTTCGGCATCATTTCCCACCCGGACGCCGGTAAGACGACCCTGACCGAAAAGCTGCTGCTGCACGGCGGCGCCATCCGGGAAGCAGGCACCGTCAAGGCGCGCAGAAACAGCAAATTCGCCACGTCCGACTGGATGGAGATCGAAAAGCAGAGAGGCATCTCCGTCACGAGTTCCGTCATGCAGTTCGAATACGGCGGCAAGGTGATCTCCATCATGGATACGCCGGGCCACAACGACTTCGGCGAGGACACCTACCGCATCCTCACCTCCGTGGACTCCGCCGTCATGGTCATCGACGCGGCCAAGGGTATCGAGGCCCAGACGAAGAAACTGTTCGCGGTCTGCCGCATGCGCGGCATCCCCGTGTTCACGTTCATGAACAAGCTGGACCGCGAAGCGCGCGACCCGCTGGAACTCCTCGGCGAACTGGAGGATATCCTGGGCATGCCCGCGACGGCCGTCACCTGGCCCATCGGGTCCGGCCTGAACTTCCAGGGCATCTACAATATCCTGAAGAACGAGATCTATCTCTACAAAGAGAAAGAAACGCTCAAACTGGACGGTTCCGGGGTTTCAGACCCCCGCCTGGACGAGGTCATCACCCAGTTCAATCTGAAGGCGCTGCGGGAAGAAATGGAGCTTCTGGAAGGCGCCGGATACCCCATGGACGAGGAAGCCGTCCTGGCAGGCGAGCTGACGCCCGTGTTCTTCGGGTCCGCTCTGGCGGATTTCGGGGTCACCGCGTTCCTCGAACACTTCCTGGACATGTCCCCTGCCCCCGGTCCGAGAAAACTGGCGGACGGCGGCAGCGTGCTCCCCACGGATCCGGAGTTCAGCGGCTTCATCTTCAAGATCCAGGCCAACATGAACCCCGCTCACCGCGACCGTCTGGCCTTCTTCCGCATCTGCTCTGGCGAGTTCACCCGCGGCATGACCGCGACGCTCTCCCGCACGGGCAAGCCCATCAAACTGGCGCAGTCCACGCAGCTGATGGCCAACGAACGGGAGAACGTCGAGACCGCTCAGGCCGGCGACATCATCGGCATCTACGACACGGGCAACTTCCAGATCGGCGATACGCTGTGCACCGGCAAGGAGACGATCTTCTTCGAGCCCCTGCCCACGTTCCCGCCCGAACTGTTCGCCATGGTCGCCCCGAAAGACACCATGAAGGCCAAACAGTTCCACAAAGGCGTGCAGCAGCTCGCGCAGGAAGGCGCTATCCAGGTCTACCACAACGAGTTCAACGAGATCTTCATCGGCGCTGTCGGACAGCTGCAGTTCGAGGTGTTCCAGTACCGGCTCGAGAACGAGTACAACGCGCCTGTCCGCATGACCCCGCAGGAGCTCACGGTGGCACGCTGGGTGCTGGACGCGGATAAGGACAAGATCAAGGCGTCGCTGGATTCGCGCAGCAAGCTGGTGTTTGACCGTTTCGAACGGCCGCTCATCCTGTTCGCGAACCAGTTCACGCTCTCCTATTACCAGGAGAAGCATCCGGACATCAAGCTGACGGAAGCCATGGATCTGAAGGATCCGGAGAAATAAAAAGA
>JAFZRG010000052.1 GCA_017619985.1 Bacillota bacterium
AGATCTCCTCTTCCGTCGCGTCCGGCCGGCCGTAGACCAGATTCTGGCGTATGGTGCCGGAAAACAGATGCGGCGACTGGAGCACGTAGCCGAGGGCCGAGTGCAGCCAGAGCTGGGAGCGGTCACGCGCGTCGCGTCCGTCGATGAGCAGCCTGCCCGCCGTCGGTTCGTAGAACCGGCAGACGAGGCTCGCCAGCGTGGATTTGCCCGCGCCGGTCTCGCCGACGATGGCGAGGTTCGTGCCGAAGGGGATCTTCAGGTTGAAGTCCTTTAAGACATATTCGTCCTCCGCCGCGTCCGGATAACGGAAGTCCACGTGGTCGAATTCGATATCGCCCTTGATGGGCTCCCAGTTCTCCTTTTTCGGGTCGAACGCGTCGCCGTACTTCGCGATGACGTCCGCCGTGTCGGTCACGGTCGGCTTCATCGTCAGCAGATCCGTAAAGCGTCCGATGTTCACCTGCGCCTGCACGAGCAGCGCCAGTACTTCCACCAGCCAGCGAACCGGTTCCATCAGGTCCTGGGCGTAGCTCATGAACAGCGAGAACGTGCCGACCTGGTCCGCCGCGAGGATGCCGCCCTTCCACAGGACGAGCGCCAGCGCGCAGGACGAGGCCAGGTTCGTGACCATGGAGAACGCCCCGTACGTTCTTGCGGACTGCAGCACCTTGTGCTTCATGTTGGTCGTTTCCGCCATGAAGTCCGCGTCCATCTTCTCCTCGATCGCCAGCGACTTGATGGTCTTGGCGCCGGTGATGCCCTCATTGAAGTTTCCCGTGATCTTCGAGTTGATCTCGCGGATCTGGTGGTGCAGGTCGAACAGCCTGCCCTGGAACATCGCGAAGAACACCGCGATGATGGGCACGACGAGGAAGACGTAGCCCGTCAGAGCGACGTCGATGCTCAGCATGACGACCGCCGCGCCGACGATGTACAGCAGGAAATAGACCCCGTCGAACAGCTGCCACGTGAACAGCTCGCCGATGCGGCCGGTGTCGCTCATGACCCGCGCGTGGATGTAGCCGACGCTGTTCTGGTTGTAGTAGTCGAACGACAGCTCCTGCAGGTGCGCGAAGGCCTGGTTCCTCATGTCGCGGTCCATGCGCATCTCCGTCGCGAGGCAGATGCGCACGCTGATGTACGTGATGAGCGCGGTGAAGCAGATCAGCAGCGCGTACAGTACCGCGTAGATGCCGATGCCGTCGACCGTGCCCGCTTTGACGAAGTGGTCGAGCGCGTACTTCTGCAGCACGGGCCTGGCCGTGTCGGACAGGCCGCACAGGATCTGGATGATGATGATCCAGACGAACGTCTTTTTATACGGTTTTGCGAACGGCAGCAGGCGCGGGATGCCGAACAGGGGCAGACGCACGCGCTTTTGCTTTTCGTTATTCTGTTTCATGCGCTGCCTCCTTTCCTGTTTCCACGGCGCCGCGCACCCCCAGCTGGATCTCGTAGATCTTCTGGTAGATGCCGCCTGCCGTCTTCAGTTCTTCCGGAGTGCCCTTCTCGGTAATGCAGCCGTCCTCGAGCACGATCACCTGGTCCGCCCGCGAGAGCGTGGTGATGCGGTGCGAGATGAGGATGATGGTCGCCGTGCCGAAGCGCTCCTCGAGCGCTGCGCGGATCTTCGCGTCGGTGACGCTGTCCACAGCGGACAGGGAGTCGTCGAAGATCATGACAGGCGCGTTCTGCGTGAGCGCCCGCGCGATGGCGGTGCGCTGTTTCTGACCCCCTGAGAGGGTCACGCCGCGTTCGCCCACGAAGGTCTCGTATCCTTCGGAAAAGCTTTCGATGGACGCGGCAAGACAGGCGTCCGCAGCCGCGGCCTCCACCTGTTCGCGGGTGATGGCCTTGTCTGCGATGCCGATGTTTTCTTCCAGGGTGCGGCTGAAGAGATAGGGCTCCTGCAGCACCATGGCGATATGCTTGCGAAGGTAGTCGGAACGGATGTCGCGCACATCGGTGCCGCCGATCGTGATGCGTCCGCTGCCTTCCGGGACTTCATAGAGTTTGTCGAGCAGGAGCATGAGTGTGCTCTTGCCGCTCCCGGTGCCGCCCAGGATGCCCAGGGTGGTGCCGGAAGGGATGGTGAAATCAACGTCCGTTAGGATCTGCGGACCGTTCTCGTACGCGAAGTTCACGTGCTCGAAGCGGATGTCGCCGGTCATGTCGGCTTCGCCCGCGCCGGGCCTGTCCGTCTCTTCCTCGGAGTCCATGATGTAGGCCAGGCGCTCCAGGGAAACGCCTGCCTTGGACATCTCGGACAGCATGCGCCCGAGCCTGCGGATCGGGAAGCTCATCATGCCGTTGTAGGAGATGAAGGCGATGTATTCGCCCGGGGTCATCTCCCCGCGCACCGCGAACGTCGCGCCGAAGCACGTGACCAGCAGGATCTGCAGGCCGCACAGGATGTCCTGGATCGAGAAGAACTTGCCCAGGACGTGACCCATGTGCACCCACAGGTCGGTGTAGTGCTCGTTGGATGCCTTAAAGCGGTCCAGTTCGCCCTTTTCGCCCGCGAACGCGCGCACGACGCGCACGCCGGTGAGGTTCTCCTGCACCATGGCGGAGACTCTGCCCTCCTGCTCGTCGCATTCGAGGAAACCCTTCTCCATGTCTCTGCGGAACAGGACGGAGTAGGCCAGGATGACGGGGATGGGCACGACCGCGATGGCCGCCATCTTCGCGTTCATGGAGAACATGAAGTACATGGACATGGCGATGAGGATCGTGATGCGCAGCACGGAAGTGAGCTGTTCCGCCACGAATGTGCGGATGCGGTCCACGTCTGTCGTGCAGCGCTGGATGATGTCGCCGGTGTGGTTCTTCATGTGCCACGCGAACGGCAGGCGCTGGATGCGCGCGAACAGCGTGTCGCGCATGTTCTTGACCAGGATCTCGGACGCCCGCGTGTTGAGCATGGTGCCGCCGTACTGGGCTGCCGCCCGCACGAGAGCGAGCACGCCGATGGCCGCCGCCATGAGGTACAGGTGCTTTCCGAGGTACGCAAAGCCGCCCGCGTTCTCGACGAACCGGTCGACCCACGCGGGGAACTGGGACAGCTGACCGCCCAGGCAGTTGTCGATCGCCATGCGGATGATCTGCGGGTTGATCATGTCCGCCAGGGCCATGACCGCAGAGCATAAAATGCTCAGCGCAAACAAGAGCTTACTGCCCTTCAGGAAACGCAGCAGCAGTCCCGTGTTGTTCTTCTTATTCTGTTGTGCCTTGTTTTCCAGTGTACCCATAACTCTCACTATTGTATCAAAAGCACTTGAAATTTCAAGCGCGGCCGCCCGCCGTCCGGCTGTGGGACGGGCCTATAATTCGTATACGGCTACGATCTCGTTTCCGCACATTTCTCCGTTTTCCGCGAAGCCGTATTTTCTGTAGATATCCCTGGCGTGCGTATTCTCCGGCTCATAGGACAGCCATACCTTCTCCGCTTCTCCGAACGGAAACGTGCGGATCAGATCCATGGCGGCGTCTATGGCCTGCCTGCCATAGCCCTGACCCTGATACTTCTTATCGATCATCAGGCGCCAGAGGCTGTAGTTTTCCTTGATCAGGTCGCTCTCATCCTCGTTGCCGACTGTTCCCTTGCCGATCATGACGAAGCCGATCGGATCTCCGCCGCTGTAAACAGCCAGGGGCAGCGCGTGATTGCCTTCGTTCCTCGTCGCATAGGCTTCCGCCAGGCTCTGCATGTTTTCCGCGACGAAGTCTTTCTGCTCTTCGAAAGGTTCCAGCGTGCAGACCTTCCAGATGTTTGCGTTTGTGATCTCTCTTAATTCGACCAAA
Organism: Bacillota bacterium; assembly: GCA_017619985.1. GTDB lineage: Bacteria > Bacillota > Clostridia > Peptostreptococcales > Anaerovoracaceae > RUG11894. The sequence goes on from JAFZRG010000052.1 coordinate 3,805, forward strand.
CCGGGTCCCTCCTTACTTTAAAAACAGTTTCTTCTCTGTGTGAAGACCCGGAAATGGGCAAAAAAACACCGTGACCAAAATGCCACGGTTCCAATGCGGAGATCTGTCCGATCTTATCTAAAACGCGCAAACCGAGGTCATCACACAATATGCAGTTCCGTTTTCATATTTCTTCATGATCATGGATGATGACCTCCTTTCAAAACGCAAAAGTGTTAACTCAACGCTCTATTTATAGCAAAAACGGCCGTATAAGTCAACGATTACGGCCGTTTTTCGATCATATGTAACCAAGTTGTAACAAAGTGTCCGCCGTTATGCTCCGCTTTCCACCAGATCCAGCACCTGCTGCCTGCCTTGCAGCGCTGTGCAGGCGCCGACCGCCGTCGTGCAGATCGCGCCGCAGGCGTTCGCGAAGGTCAATGCGCTTCTGACGTCGCTTCCCCGGACGATCTCGGATGTAAAGCCCGCCAGGAAGTTGTCCCCCGCGCCGGAAGCGTCGACGGCAGCGATATCATAAGCAGGCAGACAGATCGTTTCCTCTTTGCTCTTGTACAGGCATCCTTTGCCGCCGAGTTTGATGATCACGCCGCGCACGCCGGCGTCCAGGAACACGTCCGCCATCTTTTCAGGATCGTCCTCCCCGCTGTAATAGCGGGCTTCGTCCTCGTTCGGTGTAATAAAATCGATCATCGGCAATGAATCCGCGATGTCTTCGAGTTTCAGTTTTGTGAAATTCGGGAGTTTCGTATCTGCAAATACGGTAATACCGTTTTCATGTGCCGCGCTGACGACCTGCCGGATCACAGCAGGATCGTCGAACGGGGCACGGAACAGCGACCCGAGCACGACCGCCTTTGCTTTACCAAGCGCATCCAGGTACCGTTCCGGATGGAAGTTATACCGGTGAGCCTTGTTCGTGATCGATCTGCGGGTCCCGTCCTGTGCCACGAACATCGTCGTGACGGGCGTGGGATGGTCGCCGGACTTCACGATGAGGCTGGTATCTACGCCGTATGCGGCCAGCGCGGTCTCGATCATGGATCCTGCCGCATCGTCGCCGAGGGGACAGAGCACTGCCGTCTTCATGCCCAGTTTGGCCGCGGCGATAGCCCCGTTGACCGCTTCGCCGCCGATGTGCAGCGACCCGCTGTCCGCCCGGTATCCTGTCGCGGAAACAGGGTTCGGGTCGAATCCCCTGATGATAGAATCGACGATCGCCGTTCCGATGAATAAGATGTCGTATTTGCTCATGCCGTTTGCTCCTCTGTTTTATTATACCACGGGAACGGGTCACCCCTGCACGATAAAACCGCCCACAAGGCCTTAAATCGGCTCTGTGAGCGGTTTTTGTGCTTAAGTCAACTGATTATACCAGTTCGAGGAAAACAGCCTCTGCAACGTCTCCCTGACGGGGGCCGAGCTTCAGGATGCGGGTATAGCCGCCGTTTCTGCCATCGTACTTGGGTGCGATGTCTTCGAACAGCTTCGTAACAACGTCTTCATCCTTGATGTAGGCCAGAGCCTGTCTTCTTGCGTGAAGATCGCCGCGCTTTGCCAGCGTGATCATCTTCTCCGCTTCTCTTCTCGCTTCCTTGGCTCTGCAGTCAGTGGTCTGAATGCGGCCGTACTTGAAGAGGTCTGTAACCAGATTTCTCAGCATGGATCTTCTGTGCGCAGATGTGACGCCCAGTTTTCTGTATCCGGTCATTTTTCGTGTCCTCCTATTCGTCGCTGGGTTTGAGGCCCAGTCCTAATTCTTCCAGTTTGTGCTTCACCTCGTCGAGAGACTTCTTGCCGAGGTTGCGGACCTTCATCATGTCCGCTTCGCTCTTCTGCGTCAGCTCTTCGACGGTGTTGATTCCTGCACGCTTGAGGCAGTTGAACGAACGGACGGACAGTTCGAGCTCTTCGATGCTCATTTCCAGAGCCTTTTCCTTCTTGTCCTCTTCTCTTTCCTTGAGGATCGGACCCTTTTCGCCGGTCTCGGAAAGTCCGATGAACAGCTGCAGGTGCTCTTTCATGATGTTGGCGCCGATGGCCACGCCTTCTTCAGGCGCGATGCTGCCGTCGGTCCAGATCTCGAGGATCAGGCGCTCGTAGTCGGTCACCTGGCCGACACGGGTGTTTTCCACCGTCCAGTTCACCTTGCGCACGGGCGTATAGATGCTGTCGATGGGGATGACCGCGATGGGCGTCGTCTCGTCCTTGTTCTGATCTGCAGGCACATAGCCTCTGCCCGTGGAGATATTGAGCTCCATGGACAGCGTAGAACCTTCTTCCAGAGTCGCGATGTGCAGCTCGGGGTTGAAGATCTCCAGACTTCCGTCGGAGATGATATCCGCCGCTACGACCTCCTTGGGGCCGGCCGCATTGATGATGGCGCGCACCTTGTCCTGGCCGTGGAGGGCCAGCGCAAGCTTCTTCAGGTTCAGGATGATCTCCGTAACGTCTTCCTTGACGCCGGGGATGGTGGAAAATTCATGCAGAATTCCATCTATTCTTACGGAAGTGACGGCTGCGCCGGGCAGGGAGCTCAGAAGGATCCTTCTTAAGCTGTTACCCAGTGTGTTGCCGTAACCGCGTTCGAGGGGTTCAACGATAAATTTGCCGTAACTGGGGTCGTCATCGGAATGTACACATTCGATGCTGGGCTTTTCAATTTCGATCACTTATGTTCCCTCCTTCTGTTCAAGTTATACAAGTTGTCCAAGAATCAGTTTACCGATTACTTGGAGTAGAGCTCGACGATCAGGTGTTCTGCCACCGGGGTGTCGATCTGTTCTCTGGTCGGCATAGAGAGAACTTTGCCTTCCAGCTTCTGCGTGTCGATCGTGACCCAGGCAGGAGTGCTGATGGTCATTTCCTTGATTTCCTTGAACTTCGGGGAAGAAGTGCTCTTTTCCTTGACGGCGACAACGTCTCCAGCCTTCAGCTGCATGGAGGGGATGTCTGCCTTCTTGCCGTTAACGGTGAAGTGGCCGTGTGTGACGAGCTGGCGGGCTTCCTTTCTGGAGGAAGCGAGGCCCATTCTGAAGACCACGTTGTCCAGTCTGGTCTCGAGCATGATCAGCAGGTTTTCACCGGTGATGCCCTTCTTGGCAGCGGCCTTTTCGAACAGATTTCTGAACTGAGTTTCCTGCAGTCCGTAGAATCTCTTAGCCTTCTGCTTTTCTCTGAGCTGGAGTCCGTAATCGGAGCTCTTCTTTCTGCCCTGGCCGTGCTGACCGGGTGCGTAGGATCTCTTCTCCATAGCGCACTTGCCGCTGTAGCATCTTTCGCCCTTCAGGAACAGTTTCTGTCCTTCTCTTCTGCAAAGTCTGCAGGAAGGTCCTGTATATCTTGCCATATGTTCGTTCCTCCCTTACTAAACTCTTCTTCTCTTCGGCGGTCTGCAGCCGTTGTGAGGAATGGGTGTGATGTCCTTAATCATCGTGATGTTAAGGCCTGCAGTCTGCAGTGCTCTGATGGCAGCTTCTCTGCCGGAGCCGGGACCCTTTACATATACTTCAACCGTCTTGAGTCCGTGTTCCATAGCGCCCTTGGCAGCTTCTTCGGCAGCCATCTGCGCGGCGAACGGTGTGGACTTTCTGGAACCCTTGAAACCGAGGGAACCGGCGCTGGACCATGCCAGGGCGTTTCCGTTCAGGTCTGTGAGGGTCACGAGGGTGTTATTGAAGGAAGCCTGGATGTGAGCCTGACCGCTTTCAATATTCTTGCGCTCTCTTCTCTTTTTGCGTACAGTCTTCTTTACTGTTGCCATGTTAGCTTACCTCCTTCTCCCTACTTCTTCTTGCGGCCAACCGTCTTCTTGGGACCCTTGCGGGTGCGGCTGTTATTCTTCGTGTTCTGTCCGCGTACGGGCAGATTTCTTCTGTGTCTGATTCCTCTGTAGCAGCCGATCTCCATCAGGCGCTTGATGTTCATGGAAACTTCTCTTCTGAGGTCGCCTTCCACGACATATTCGGAATCGATGATCTTTCTGATTGCACCTACTTCTTCTTCGGTCAGATCCTTAACTCTCGTGTCAGGATTGATGTTTGCCTTCTCCAGAATGAGCTTGGAGGTGGGCAGACCGATTCCATAGATGTAGGTAAGGCCGATCTCCACTCTTTTTTCTCTGGGCAGATCGACGCCGGCTATACGAGCCATAGATTTACCTCCTATTGTACTGCAACTATAGTTTTTTATAATTTACGTTCCGTAAGGGTCCGCGTCGTGCGGGCTGCCGGAACACAGTAAACTATTGGAGGAAGATGTATCTTCCTGCCATATTAGCCCTGCACCTGCTTGTGCTTGGGATTTTCGCAGATGACCATGACTTTGCCGTTGCGCTTGATCACCTTGCACTTTTCGCAGATAGGCTTGACTGATGCTCTAACTTTCATTTGTATTGTTCCTCCTGTAACGGGACTACTTATCTCTCCAGGTGATCCGGCCCTTGGACAGGTCGTAGGGGCTGAGCTCCATGCGGACTCTGTCGCCGGGAAGGATACGGATAAAATTCATCCTCATCTTGCCGGAAATGTGCGCCATCACGATGAAATC
>JAFZRG010000053.1 GCA_017619985.1 Bacillota bacterium
ATGCTGCCCTCGACGTGCACCACGTTGTCGTCCTTGAAGCAGCGCACGACGTGCACGATGGCCTCGACCTCCCGGATGTGACCCAGGAATTTGTTGCCGAGTCCCTCGCCCTTGCTCGCGCCTTTCACGAGGCCCGCGATGTCGCAGAACTCGATGGTCGCGTAAATGGTCTTGCGCGAGTTGTAGATCTCGTGCAGCTTCGTGATGCGCGGGTCCGGCACGGTGACCACGCCCACGTTGGGCTCGATCGTGCAGAACGGATAGTTGGCTGCTTCCGCGCCCGCCTTCGTGATCGCGTTGAACAGCGTTGATTTTCCTACGTTAGGAAGTCCGACGATACCTAATTTCATAATTCTCTATACCTTTCCGGAAATCGTTGAAATGATTGAGGACTGGATCTCGAAATTGATAAATGACGATTTGCCAAGGTTTTTGACCTCGATCACACTGTTATTATATCATAACACTTATATTTATGTATGAGCAGCATAATAGCGCCAAAGATCGCTCCTTGGCGCTATGTATAAAGAAAGTCTTTACGATGCGATTATTCTACGGAAAGAGTGATGGTCACATCTCCGTGGCTCAGCAGATCGGTCATCTCTGCCCAAGACAGTTCCACATGACCTAACCTCGTATAAGCCCAGGAGTTGGAACCGTAGAAGACAACGATCTGATTGCCGGAGTAAAGGACAATGTCTCCGGCAGAAGTCGTCGTTTGCTTGTCATTCCTGGGCAGGCTTGTTCCCAGAGGACCGACCTGCTCAAAGCCCCCATACATGGACATGTCGACTGTCAGCGGGTTTTCCCGGACCAGATCCATGAGGGCGGAGACACTTTCGTTTTCCTCCCACTGCACCGTAACAGTGGTATCGTTGATTTTCATCTGCATTGTAACTTTCTCCGTTTGTTCAGATTCTGTCGAGCCGATCTCCTCCAACTGCCCTGCAGTTTCCTCTTTCGCGGCGCCGCTTCCGGTGCAGTCTGCAGATTCTGCGGCGGATCTGCTTCCGCATGCCGACAGGCAGATCAGAAGAAAGCATACAGCCAGCAGTATCGCACGCCTGGGGAAGGACCGTTTTTCCTTTTTCATTTCAGATGCTCCTTCATGAACGATTCGATCTTATCAAACGGAATGACCTTATTGTCGCCGCCATCGTAGAGATCACAGTGATCGGCTCCGGGAACAATGACAAGTTCCTTGTTATCGCCCTTCAACAGCTTAAAGGCATCCTCGCTCATGTACCGTGAGTGGGCATTTTCGCCATGGACCAACAGCACCGCGCTTCGGATCTCGGAAGCGTAGGTGAGAAGTCTTGTGTTCATCAGGGACGTCCCGGCTGTCACATTCCAGCCATCGTTGCTGTTCAGAGAGCGCGGATGATAGGCACGCACTCTGTAATACTGGGAGTAGCGGCGCACAAATTCGGGTGCATCTTCGATACTTGGATCAATGGTGCCTCCGCCAAGCTTATATGTCCCCTTTTTGAAGTCCTCGGTCCGCTGTACGTTGATGGCAACACGGGCCTGATGCCGGGCTTCTTCATTGTCAGCTGAATCGAAATACCCGTTTCCGGCCACACGTGACATATCGTACATCGTAACGGCGACAGTCGTTTTGATGCGGGTGTCAATACAGGCAGTCTGCAGGGCCATGCCGCCCCAGCCGCAAATACCGATAATGCCAATTCGCTCCGGATCTACGTTCTCCTGAACGGACAGGAAATCGATCGCCGCCTGGAAATCCTCCACATTGATGTCAGGAGAATTCATATAGCGGGGCTGTCCGCCGGACTCGCCGGTAAAAGAAGGGTCAAACGCAATCGTCAGGAATCCGCGGCGTGCCATCTCCTGCGCATATAGCCCGGAGTGCTGCTCCTTGACCGCGCCAAACGCGCCGCAGCAAGCAAGAGCAGGAAGCTTCCCTTCCGCATTCTTCGGCATGTACATATCCGCTGCGAGGGTGATGCCGAAGTGGTTCATGAAGGTCACTTTCTTATGATCGACCTCTTCGCTTTTCGGGAAAACCTTGTCCCATTCCCGGGTAAGCTTCAATTCTTCTGTTTTCATCATGATTGGTTCCGCCTTTCTTTATATCTGTTTTTCTGTCTGCCGGATCATGTAGTCGAACCGGTCGATCTTTTTCTGGCTTTCGTGAAGTTTTTCGATCAGACCGCATCGTTTTACCCTAAGGTAGCGGATCAGGTCTTCCTTTTGTCCGGCTTCAGAAAGCCTGACTGCTTCGCTGACCGCCTCATCCGTAAAGCCTGCATCGGATAGGCATGCTGCCAGGTCTTTTTCATAGTTGCTCATGGCAATGCTCCTTCTTTTCTTTGCAGGCTCAGTCTAACATATTGATTTCGGCCTCGCTAATGGTTATAATTTATATCATGATATTCCATATCGGCATATCATAAATGGAACGATCAGGAGAGATGATCCATGGAGATAAGAAATCTTCGTTACTTTCTTGCTGTTGCAAGGGAAGAAAACATGACCCGTGCAGCCGAACTGCTGCATGTCACGCAGCCAACGCTGTCCAAAGCATTGAAAGCATTAGAAGATGAGCTCGGCAAAAAGCTTTTTACCCGCCACAGCTTCAGCATCCGCCTGACGGACGAGGGCGTACTCCTGCGGGAACGTGCGGAAGACCTTGTCAGCATGGCGGATAAGATCGAAAAAGAGTTCGTTTCCCTGGACGATATTGCAGGAGGCGAACTCTTTCTGGGACTGGCGGAGTCCTGGCTGATCAAATACATTGCCGACGCGATCAAAGCTCTGAAGGAACGCTATCCCAGGCTTCAGTACCACATCACCAGCGGAGATACCGAACAGGTGGCGGATAAGCTTCAGAAAGGGATCCTGGATTTTGTCGTTCTCGCAGAAGAGCCGGATGCAAAGAAATACGATTTCCTGCTGTTTCCCCAAGCAGATGTCTGGGGATTGGTCGTCCCTGCGGATGATCCGCTGGCAGAAAAGGAGAAAATCCGTGTCGATGACCTGATCGGGAAACCCCTGTTCTGTTCGGAGCAGGCATGGAACAACGAAATAGCTGCCTGGGCAGGCGAAAGGTATTCATCGCTCCATTTGGAAGGATCCTTCCGCCTGTCCTATAACGGTTCAGTATTCGCGAAGTCCGGACTTGGGTATCTGTTGACCTTTGACAAGCTGATCGATGTATCACCGGACAGCGGACTTGTGTTCGTACCGCTTTATCCCAAACTGGAAACAAAGCTCTATCTTGTGTGGAAAAAGTATCAGACATTCACTCCGATTGCGGAACGGTTTTTACAGCAGCTGCGGACTGAATTCGGGCTTTGTTCCTGATGCCGCGCAGTTGCAGAATACACTTGCAGCCATTTATGACAGAAAGCTCATCTTTTAACATCATATTCCCGCCTGGTTTGAAATAGTTTGTTCCATATGTTTTTTCTTTCATGCTTATTCCTCCATTTCAAAAAACAAAAACCCGGCAGTGAAATTACCGTCGGGTTTAACTGATATTGAGCCCTTTTTCTTGCGCTTTATAATTACGCCATTTTACGCCTTACTGGCGTAAAATATGTAGAGATATATAGAGATACGTGAAAAACCGGTATTTTGGAACTGCTTGAAAAATCAAGCTTTATCGACCTTTATTGAATAGCATAAAACTATCAAAAAACGGTCAATTCATCCCGATACCAAGCTTCATGTTTCTATACCTCTCGTTATTTTATTCTGTCAGAGCAGCGCAGAGCATGGTCACGATCTGCGCTCTGGTGCAGGGATCCTCCGGGGAGAATGCGCCGTCGCCGGTGCCCGCCGTGATGCCCTGTCCGTAGGCCCAGAGGACCGGTGTGTAATAGTAGGCGTCTTCCGGAACGTCGCTGAAGGGCATGTCGCCGCTGACTTCCGGACGGCCCTTCATTCCGTAGAGCATGGTAACGGCCTGGGCCCGGGTCACAGTCTGCGCGGCACCGAAGGTCCCGTCACTGTTTCCTGCGGTGATCCCGTTCTGGTAGGCCCAGAGCACGGGTCTGTAAAAGTAGAGGTCTTCCGGAACGTCGCTGAACGGCATGTCGCCGCTCACTTCCGGGCTGCCTGCGGCTCCGTAGAGCAGCGTTACGAACTGCGCTCTGGTGCAGCCCAGGGCGGGTCCGAACAGATCTTCGCTGACGCCTGCAGTCATGCCTTTCTCCCACGCCCATTTGACGGCGTCGTAGAAGTAATCGGTCTTCTGCACGTCCTTGAAGGGGAGCGGCTCCTCTTCAGGCTCCTCTTTCTCTTCCTTTTCTTTCTGCGGTTTCTGAGGTTCCGGTTCCTGCGGTTCCTCCGGTTCCTCCACGGGTGCAGACGCCTCTTCGATGGTAAAGTCGCCCTTCTTCACAGTAACATTGTAATTGTCATTATCGGTATATTCGGCAGTCAGCACGCCCTCATAGGTGCCGGGGTCTTCGTCACTGCCCTCGCGGACATACGCGATTTCGCCCAGGTCGCCGTCTTTTACAAGGCCTTCGACCGTGCCTGTGAAACCGGGATCGGTCTCGTTCTGGGTTTTGGAGGCGCTGTCGACTGTGATGGTCACCGGCTTCGGCGTGATCTGGAACGTTCCGGATGCCCTGCCCGTAAAGTCTTTCATGAAATCGACGATCACCGTCGCCTGCCCTGCATCCTTGTTGTCTTCGTACGAGACCGTATAGTCCGTGTCTGCTTCCAGCTTTACGTCCACGCCATCCCGGTCCACTATTAAATTATCCTGCGTAATGGCTTCGCCGGTGTATTCGCGATCTTCGATCCCTGTAAGGTTCACTTTCCTGAAATTCGCGACCAGATTGCGGGCGCAGCTCGCGGTGAACGTATACTCTGCGCCGGCGCCATCGACCCGCGTGCCGCCTTCTGTCCAGCAGTCAAACACGTAACCGTCGTTCGGAATGGCGGTAAGTGTTACGTCCGCATCGGCATCGTAGGTGCCTGCCCCCGTCACAGTACCCCAGGCTGTGTCGTTTTCCACGGCTGTGATGTTATATACGATCGGATCAAGGGACTTGATCGTGAGTTTGCCCGGAATAGTGGTGACGGCATATTTGTTTTTCGCGTCTGGATCATTATTGATCGTAAATCCTGTGATCTCGATTGCATCCTTGTACTCTCCGATCTCAGTTTTCGTCCCGGTAAGTACGATCGAGGTCACCTCGTCTCCGTCCAGCAGGCCTTTGACCGTGACCTTTTCCTTGATCATATCCGGATCATTATAAGGCGGGTCGGCCTCCCCATGGGGCTGGCCGTCATAGGTGTAAGTCTGGTCATTGGCGGTGATCGTCAGTTTGTAAAATACTGAGGCGTTAGGGAAAGCACCCTTGATCGACTCCCACTGCTCTTCGGTGCCGGCAAAGTATACTTTCGTTAAATTGGTGTCACCAAAGAAAGCATTATTATCGATCTTTGTCGACCCTGACAGGATCGTCACGCTTTCGAGGGCGGTGCACTTATAGAAAGCACTAAGTCCAATGCTCGTCACGCTGCCCGGTATCGTCACACTTTTGAGGGAAGTGCACGTAGAGAACGCATTCATTCTAATGCTTTCCACGCCCTCCTCGATCGTTACGCTTTTGAGGGCGGTGCACTGAAAGAAAGCAGCCTGTCCAATGCTCTTCA
>JAFZRG010000054.1 GCA_017619985.1 Bacillota bacterium
TACAGACGATCTGGAGACGGGACTGCAGGGCGTGGAGATCATCGTTAAGGCACTGAACGAAATCCCCGGCGATTTCCTCATCCGCCTGGGCTCCATGGAACCCACCGTCATCGATGCGGACTATATCTCCAGGCTCTTCCGCTACGAGAAACTGGCGCATCACGTGCACCTGTCCATCCAGAGCGGATCGGACCGCGTGATCGCGCGGATGAACCGCCATTACACGGCGGAGGACTATCTGAAGATCGTGCAGACTTGCCGTGCGTTCGATCCGCTGTACGGCATCACGACGGATATCATCTGCGGTTTTCCGGGTGAAACGGAGGAAGACTTCGAAGCGAGCAAGGACATCGTCCGCAAGGCGCAGTACCTGCACGTGCACTGTTTCCCCTACAGCAGGCGCATGTACACACCTGCCGCGGACATGCCGGACCAGATCGCGCCGGCTGTCAAGAAGCAGCGCAATAAGGAACTGATCGCCGCGGCCGAAGAGGTCTCGGAGCAGTTCCGCGCGTCCATGGCCGGCTCCGTGCAGCGCGTGCTGGCCGAAGAGGCGGAGCAGACGGAGGAGGGCGTGCTCTGGAAGGGTCACTGCAGCAACTACTGCGTCGTCTATTTCCGCGATCCCTCCATGCACGATCCGTCCCGCGCCGCATCCCTCGAAAATCAATGGGTCACCGTAAAAATCGAGCGCGTTTTCCGTGACGGAGTGCTCGGATCTGTGCTATAATATTTATTCGATAACACCGTAATTCATTCGGAAAGGAGAGAAGACCATGTCCGATTGCTTATTCTGCAAGATCGTAGACGGAGAGATCCCCTCCAATAAAGTCTACGAAGATGACGAGATCCTGGCCTTCAACGACGTGGCGCCCCAGGCACCCGTTCATTTCCTGATCGTGCCCAAGAAGCACATGGAGTCTCTGGACGATACCACGGACGAAGATGCCGCGCTGCTCGCGCACATCATGCTCAAGATCAAGGATATCGCCAAGGAGCTCGGTCTGGAGAACGGCTACCGGGTCGTCATCAACACCGGCGAGGACGGCATGCAGTCCGTCAAGCACCTGCACGTGCACGTGCTCGGCAAGAGAAGGCTGCTGTGGCCTCCCGGCTGATGAAAGAGCAAGATCCGTTGTTGTTTAGGAGAGATATTTATGGCAGAAGAGATCAAAGTCAACAAATTTGACGACGAAGAATACAGACAGACGTACTGGCATACCTGTTCGCACGTCATGGCGCAGGCGGTCAAGCGGCTGTGGCCGGAAGTGAAGCTGGCGATCGGCCCGTCCATCAAGGAGGGCTGGTATTACGACATGCTCGCGCCGTTCGCGTTCACGCCGGAGCATATGGAAAAGATCGAAGCGGAGATGAAGAAGATCTGCAAGGAGAACCTGAAGATCGAACGCTTCGAACTGCCCAGAGACGAAGCCATCAAACTGATGGAAGAGAAGGAGGAGCCCTTCAAGGTCGAACTCATCAACGACCTGCCCGAAGGCGAACCCATCTCGTTCTATAAGCAGGGCGAATTCACCGATCTGTGCGCGGGACCGCACCTCGACTACACGAGCCGCATCAAGGGCAACGCGCTCAAGCTGCTCACCTGCAACGCCGCGTACTGGAGAGGCGATTCCAGCCGCGAGACCCTGCAGCGCATCTACGGCATCGCGTTCCCGAAGAAGGAAGAACTGGACGAATACCTGGAGCGCATCGAAGAGGCGAAGAGACGCGACCACAGAAAGCTTGGCAAGGAGCTCGGCCTGTTCGCGTTCCGCGACGAGGCGCCCGGCTTCCCGTTCTACCTGCCCAAGGGCATGGTGCTGAAGAACACGCTGGTCGATTACTGGAGACAGGTCCACAAGAAATACGATTACGTGGAGATCTCCACGCCCCAGATCATGAAGCGCACCCTGTGGGAGACGTCCGGACACTGGGACCACTATAAGGAGAACATGTACACGACGGTCATCGACGACGAGGATTTCGCCATCAAGCCGATGAACTGCCCGGGCTCCATCCTGGTCTACGACCTGGAACCCCATAGCTACAAGGATCTGCCGCTGCGCTACGCAGAATTGGGCATCGTGCACAGACACGAGCTCTCCGGCGCGCTGCACGGCATGTTCCGCGTCCGCTGCTTCACGCAGGACGACGCGCACATCCTGCTCGCCAAGGATCAGATCCGCAGCGAAGTCGCCAGCATCACGAAGCTGATCGACGAGATGTACGGCGTGTTCGGTCTGCCGTATAAGATCGTGCTGTCCACGATGCCGGAAGACCATATCGGCACGCGGGAGGACTGGGAAAAGGCCGAAGCCGACCTGGCGGACGCCATTACGTCCATCGGCAAGACCTACGAGATCAACCCCGGCGACGGCGCGTTCTACGGCCCGAAGCTCGACTTCCACGTCACCGACAGCCTCGGCCGCGTCTGGCAGTGCGGCACCATCCAGCTGGACTACCAGCTGCCGGGCAGATTCGACCTGGACTATGTCGACACCAATTCCGAGAAGCAGACGCCCGTCATGATCCACAGAGTGGTCTACGGGTCCCTGGAACGCTTCATCGGCATCATCACCGAGCACTTCGCAGGCGCGTTCCCGACCTGGCTCTCACCGGTGCAGGTCAAGATCCTGCCGGTCACCGACAGAGCGATCCCGTATGCGGAGAGCGTGTCGCAGATGCTCGAATCCTCCGGTTTCCGCACCGAGATCGACCGCCGCAACGAAAAGCTCGGCAGAAAGATCGTGGACGGACGCGCGGAGAAGATCCCGTATCTGCTCATCGTCGGCGACAAGGACGTGCAGAATAATACGGTCGCGCCGCGCAGCAGAAGCGAGGGCGATCTGGGCACGATGAACATCACGGAATTCACGGAGCTGCTGCGCAAAAAAGTCGCCAGCAAGTCCCTGAAATAAGTGCTTGCATTTGACGGAGAACGTGGTAAACTATTTCCGTTACGAATCTGAAAGGGTAAGGAGGTGAACAAAGTTATGGCACAGGTTATCGTAAGAGAAGGCGAAAATCTGGAAAGCGCTCTTAAGAGATTCAAGCGTTCTTGCGCCAGAGACGGCGTCATGTCCGAGCTCCGTAAGAGAGAACACTATGAAAAGCCCAGCGTAAAGCGGAAGAAGAAGTCCGAAGCA
>JAFZRG010000006.1 GCA_017619985.1 Bacillota bacterium
ATGACGGTGTCGTCCGTAAAGCGGCAGCCGTCGGAAAACAGCTCGAAATCTTTGGTCTTGATGGGGTTGCGTTCGTAAACAGAACCGACTATATCTCCAATGATGGCTCCGATCATATAGCGTCCTCTTCTTTCACTCTACCCTTCTATTTTAACACAAAAAGACGGCGGAATTCCACCGTCTTTCAAGTTGGCTTCTCTCTATTCGTCCACATACGCGAGCACGCTCAGCATGGTCGCGATGCTCTGCTCGCGGGTATAACTGCCCAGAGGCGAGAAATTACCGTTACCCGTGCCGTTCATGATGCCGCTCGTCTGCATCTTGCCGACGTAGGGAACCGCCCAGCCGGAAATGTCTCCGTTGTCGGCAAACGACGGCTCGCTTTCTTCGATAGGTTTGCCCAAAGCGCCTGCCAGCGCCGCAAGCATCGTCGCGGCCTGCTCCCTCGTAATATCGCGGTCCGGCGCGAACTTGTTGTTTCCGACGCCCGCCACGACGCCGATCGCGGCCATCTTCTCCACGTTCGCGTCCTTGGTATCGTCAAACGTCTTTCTGTCCGTCACCTCACCCATGCGGCTTTCGTACAATGTGGCAGCCAGCGCGCAGAACTCCGCGCGGGTAATGGGCTTGGTATAATTGCCCTGCAGCGCTTCGGGTACGAGTTTCTGCCCGATCGCCTTCTCCACGATGGATTTCGCCCAGGCGGACGGATCTGGATCTATCGCCGGAGCCGCAGGGGTCAGAGACTGTCCGGAGAGACTGGTCGTGCGGATCCCGGGCATGATCTTAACAGGACTGCTCTGTACCGGGAAAGAAGCAGTTTGCACTTCTGAACCGGAAGCAAAACTGACCGATCCGGAAGTATCGCCCGCAGAACCGTTTCCTAATTCCCCATTGCGATTGACGCCCCAGCCCCAAAGCGTGCCGTCCTTTTTTACAGCAAACCCCCGATGCTGATTGCGCGGAAGATCGACAGCGACAACATTATCCAAAATCTTCGTGGGCGTTGTCAGGCAGGCTTCCGGGATCGGATGCATCTTGCCGGCGACCATGCTTCCATCCCCCAGACCACACATCGTACGGTTGCCCCAGACGTATAAGGACCCGTCTGCTGTTACAGCAGCCGCATTGGCGCTGCCTGTCGTAAACTGCACGACATGATCCAGAACTTTGGCCGGCTCATGATAAACGGCCTGTCCTGACCCGTCCATCGTTCCATTGCCCAGTTGGCCGTATCCGTTAACACCGGCCATCCAGAGGGAATCGTCGTCTTTCAGGATCGCCATATAGCTCGACCCGCAGCTGACAGCCTTCACATGATCCATTTTCCGTGTAAAGTAATAATCATATCCATTCGGCGCAGATCCGGTAACGCCCCATGTCCAAAGCGATCCGTCTGTCTTCACGATCGCGATGCCCGAGGATGCGCAGCTGACACACCGGACGCCATCCAGGACCTTCAATGGGACCTCCTGCTTTCCCTGGAACGTTAGATCCCCGTATTTGTGGTTGGGAATTCTACCTTTAACGCCCCACATCCAGAGGCTTCCGTCTGTCCTGATCGCAGCGCAATAGGTTTCAGATAGGCTGAAAGCTGCCACATTATCCAGCACTTTCACAGGTTCATATTGGTAGTAATATTTCCAAGGTTCATTGCCCTCTCCGGCTGACACGGTCACAATACCGTCGTATGCCCCGCCGTTTCCCACTAAACCGTTCGTATTGTCGCCCCACATCCAGAGACTTCCGTCTGTGCGGATCACGCCGAACGTTTCATGTGCGAAGCTGATCGAACGCGCATTGTCCATCACTTTGACAGGATAGCTCCAGATCGCGGAGCCTTCCTCCGTCGTCATATTCCCCTCGTGATGCCAGGGAATGTTCTTGGCATAGCCCGCCATATAAAAGACGTTGTTCTCATCGATAAAGCCTGACGAAAATTGACCTGTCGACACCGTGCGGTCGATGCCTGCGACGGAAGCCGGCTCTGCATAACTAAGCGTGGCCGCACCCGTCATAGCCATGCCGGCCGTCAATACGAAGATCAACAGAATGGCAGCAAACCGTTTCATAAGAGATCCCTCCTCTGTTCATGATCGATCGCTTTTATTATAACACACAAAAACTCCGGCAGGCCGAAACCTGCCGGAGCATCGTGTTTTTATAGTATTACAGCAGTCCGCCGATCTTGAGGAACAGCGGTGCGAAAACGACTGCAACGATCGTCATCAGCTTGATGAGAATGTTGAGGGACGGGCCGGAGGTATCCTTGAACGGGTCGCCTACGGTGTCGCCGACAACGGCAGCCTTGTGAGTCTCGGAACCCTTGCCGCCGTAAACGCCGCTTTCGACGTACTTCTTCGCGTTATCCCATGCGCCGCCGGCGTTGGACATCATGATGGCGAGCAGAACGCCCGTAACGAGCGCGCCTGCCAGCATGCCGCCCAGAGCCTCGGTGCCCATGATGAAGCCGACTGCCAGAGGTGCGATGACCGCGAGCAGAGCGGGAACGATCATTTCGTGCAGCGCGGCGCCGGTGGAGATCTCCACGCAGCGTGCGTAGTCGGGCTTGGAAGTACCTTCCATGATGCCCTTGTCTTCGCGGAACTGTCTGCGGACTTCTTCGATCATCTGGTTCGCAGCCTTACCCACAGAGTTCATGGTGTAGGCGGAGAACATGAACGGCAGCATGCCGCCGATGAAGATACCTGCGATGACCATCGGGCTCAGCAGGTTGATGCCGGAGAGCTGGACGACTTCGGAATAGGAAGCGAACAGTGCCAGCGCGGTGAGAGCGGCGGAACCGATGGCAAAGCCCTTGCCGATGGCGGCAGTAGTGTTGCCGACGGAGTCCAGCGTATCGGTGATCTCACGGACGTGCTCGGGCAGTTCGGACATTTCCGCGATGCCGCCCGCGTTGTCGGAGACCGGGCCGTAGGCGTCGACTGCGATGGTCATGCCTGCGGTGGACAGCATACCGACTGCGGAGATCGCGATGCCGTACAGGCCTGCGAACTTGTAGGAGACCAGGATGCCGACCGCGATGATCAGGATGGGCCATACGGTGGACATCATGCCCACGCCCAGGCCGGAGATGATCGTGGTGGCGGCGCCCGTCTGGGACTGCTCTGCGATCTTCTTGACGCTCTTGTAGTCAGCGGAGGTATAGACCTCGGTGATCTTGCCGATCAGCGTGCCGACGACGAGGCCGGCGATGACGGCCAGAGCCATGTTGAAGTTGTTGAAGAAGACCTTGGACAGGATGCAGGCTACGATGGCGGACAGCGCTGCCGCGACGTAGGTGCCCATGTTCAGAGCCTTGGCCGGGTTGGACTTCTCGTCGCCCTTGACGGACATGATGCCGACGATGGAGCAGCAGATGCCGACCGCGGAGATGATGAGCGGGAAGATCGCGCCCTTCACGCCGTCGAACGCGAAGCTCGGAGCCAGCGCCAGCGTGATGGCGGAAATGATGGATCCGACATAGGATTCGAACAGGTCGGAGCCCA
>JAFZRG010000055.1 GCA_017619985.1 Bacillota bacterium
GAAATCGGAAACACAGACGATTCCCTCCGAATGCACCTCGACCTTCCCGTTCACCGCTTCAAAACAGCCTAATTAATACTCTATCCCGTAGAATTCACATGCGTTTTTATATGTGGTTTCGGCGACTTCTTCTAAAGAAATCCCTTTGATCTCTGCGAATTTCTTCGCAACTTCCTCGACGTGGACGGGGGTGTTCGTCTGGCCGCGGAACGGCACAGGCGCCATGTAGGGCGAATCCGTCTCGACGAAGAGATGTTCGAGCGGCACGGTCTGCACGACCTCCACAGGCCGCCTCGCGTTCTTGAACGTCACGGGACCCGCCAGGGAGATGTCCGCGCCAAGCTTGACGTACTGCCGGGCGAGCTCTGCGCTGCCGGAAAAGCAGTGGATCACGACGCGGTTGCGGCCGAAGATACCCGAATCCTTTAAGATGCGCATGGTATCCTCTTCCGCCTCGCGCGAATGGATGATGATGGGACAGCCCAGTTCCTTCGCAGCCGAAAGCTGCGCCGCGAACCAGTACTGCTGTACATCGCGCGGGGAAAAGTCGTAGTGATAGTCCAGCCCGATCTCGCCCCAGGCCTTCACCTTTGGCAGGGTCAATAACGCGCGGATCTGCTCCATCTGCGCCTCGTCGAAATCCTTTGCTTCGTGCGGATGGCAGCCTGCCGCCGCGTAGACGAAATCGTATTTTTCCGCTGCCTCGGCGCACTTCAGCGACGTCGCCAGGTCGCTCCCCACATCCGTGCAAAGTGCAACAGAGGATGCCCGGATCTCGTCGATCAGGGCATCCCTGTTCTCATCAAATGCTTCGTCGGAAATGTGGCAGTGAGAATCGAAAAGTCTCATCTTCCCTCTTGTGTTTATCCGATGATCTGTCCGTTCGGCACGTCGGCGCCGACAAACGTGAATTTGTTGTTCTTCAGGTCGCAGCCGAAGCACAGCATGCCGTTGGATTCGAGACCGCGCAGGTTCCGCGGCTTGAGGTTGACCACGGCCATAACGTGCTTGCCCACGCATTCCTCAGGCGTGTAGTTGCCCGCGACGCCGGAGATGATCTGGCGCACTTCGCTGCCCAGATCGACCTGGAACACCAGCAGCTTGTCGGCCTTCGGGTGCTTCTCGGCCTTGATGATCGTGCCTGCGCGCAGGTCGATCTTGTCGAAGTCCTCGAATTCGATGTAGTCCTTGTACGGTTCGTACTCGATCTCGGGCTCCTTCGGTTCTTCCGGAGCGACGCCCGCCGCGGCCTTCGCCGCCGCGTTCATGGCCTCGAGCTCCTCGAGTTCCTTCGCCACGTCCATGCGCGGGAAGATCGGTTCGCCCTTGTGCGCCACCTGGCCGTTCAGCATATCGAAGAACTGCACGTCCTTCCAGACCGGTTCGCCTTCGATGCCCAGCTGTTCGCGGATCTTCGAAGACGTCGTGTGCATGAACGGGAAGATCAGGATGGACACGATGCGCAGGGCATCCGCCAGATTGTGCATGACGGTGTCGAGGCGCTTTGCCTGGGCCGGATCCTTCGCCAGCGCCCAGGGCATGGTCTCGTCGATGTATTTGTTCGTGCGGCGGATGACCTTCCAGATCTCCTCCAGCGCGATGTTGAACTGGAACTTGTCCATGGCGGCTTCGACCAGTTTATAGCAGCCTGTCGCCATCTCCTTCAGCTCGGCATCCGGGCCCTCTTCCTTGCCGGGGCCGGGAACGATGCCGCCGCAGTACTTCTCGATCATGGAAGTCGTGCGGGATACCAGGTTGCCCAGGTCGTTCGCCAGGTCGTAGTTCATGCGGTTGAGCATGACCTCGTTCGTGAACTGGCCGTCGGAGCCGAACGTGTACTCTCTCAGCAGGAAGTACTTGAGCGCATCGACGCCGTATCTGTCGATGAGTTTGACCGGGTCAACGACGTTGCCCTTGGATTTGCTCATCTTGCCGCCGTCGATCAGCAGCCAGCCGTGACCCAGCACGTGCTGCGGGATCGGTTCGTCGATGCTCATGAGCATCGCGGGCCAGATGATGGAGTGGAAGCGCACGATCTCCTTGCCGACGAGGTGGTAGTCCACCGGCCAGTACTTTTCATAGAGTTCGGAGCTCGAACCGTCCGCGTTCGGGTAGTTCAGGGCGGTCACGTAGTTGCTGAGCGCGTCCAGCCACACGTAGATGACGTGCTTCTCGTCGATGGGCACGGGGATGCCCCAGTCGAAGCTGCTGCGGGAGATGCACAGGTCTTCGAGGCCGGCGTCGATAAAGGACAGCATCTCATTCACGCGGGTCTGGGGCTGCAGGAAGTCCGTCGTGGTGAACAGTTCCTTCAGCTTGTCGCCGTACTTGGAGAGCTTGAAGAAGTAAGCTTCTTCCTTGGCTCTTCCGATCTTGCGGCCGCAGTCCGGGCAGACGCCGTCGGGCGCCTGGGTATCGGTCCAGAACGCCTCGCAATCCGTGCAGTACCAGCCTTCGTATTCGGACTTATAGATATCCCCCTTCGCGTACATGCGGCGGAAGATCTCCTGCACGCGCTCCATGTGGCGCGGCTGGGTGGTGCGGATGAAGTCGTCGTAGGAGATCTCCATGGTCTCCCAGAGCTTGATGATGCCCGCGACCACTCTGTCGACGTATTCCTGCGGCGTGACCCCCGCAGCGATCGCCTTCTTCTGGATCTTCTGTCCGTGTTCGTCCGTGCCGGTCAGGAAGCGCACGTCGTAGCCCTGCAGCCGCTTGAAGCGGGCCATGGCGTCCGCCATGACGGTGCAGTAGGTGTGTCCGATGTGCAGATTATCGCTCGGATAATAGATCGGCGTGGTGATGTAGAATGTTTTGCTGTTGTCTTTCATGTGATTTCCTCCTTGCCCGCGCAAATGGGCGCGGGTCCAAAGCATTTATATCAGGGAATCCGGGGCGGTCATGCTGATCAGCCGGCCCCACCGGTCTTTTTCGTCGTAATCGATCTCCATCATCCCTGTCGGCTGGATGTGGAAATGCCAGATGTCGTTCAGGCCGTAGCCCAGCAGATGGGAGATCATGCTGCGAATGGCCATGGCATGAGAGACCACTGCGATCGGTCTCTCGTTATATCCCTCCTTTCTTGCCAACTCGTTGAGTTCTTCCAGGAAGGGACCCGTACGGGCCTTCACGTCTTCGAAATTCTCGCCGCCCTTCGGACGGTGGAAGCCGAAGTCATACACGAATTTGTGCGCGTCTTCTGCATCCAGAGCTGTCGCTTCCTCCATGGTCAGCTGCTCGTAGATGCCGCAGTGCAGTTCGCAGATGCGCTCGTCGACCTGCACGGCAAGGCCGGGATGCTTTTCGGCGATCCCGTCTGCCAGCATCTTCGCCCTCGTCTGCGGGCTGCTGAACAGCGCGGCAAGATCGACGTCCGCGAGATATTCCGCGGCCCAGGCGATGCTGGCGACGCCCTCTTTGGTCAGCGGCGACTCGGAGCGTCCGTATATGATCCTTTTTTCCAACGCCTCCGTTGCCGGATGGCGGATCAGAATCAGTTTCATGCGTTGTCTTTCTTCGATTTCTTTTCGGGCAGAGGGATCTGCACCAGGATGATGGCGATAAACATGACGAGGCAGCCGATGAGCTCTCTCGGGGTCATGCGCTCGTGCAGCATGAACGCGCCTCCGATGACCGCGAACACGGACTCGAGGCTCAGGATGAGGGCCGCCACGGTCGGGTCGGTATCTCTCTGGGCCAGGATCTGCAGCGTGTAGGCGACGCCGCCGCTCATGACCCCGCAGTACGCGATGGGCACTGCCGCGGAGACGATCTTCGCCCAGGTCGGCGCTTCCGTCAGGATGGCGAGCACCCAGGTGCACAGGCAGGCCGTGATGAACTGGATCGCCGAGATCTTCACCGCGTTGCCGAGCGGCGCGAAGTGGTCGCACACGAGGATGTGCAGCGCGAAGAAGATGGAGCAGATCAGCACGAGCGTGTCGCCTTTCGTGAGCGAGAAGCTCTTGTCGGTCATGCACAGCAGGTACAGTCCGACGACGCCGACGACCACGCCCAGCCACACGAGCCAGGTGTTTTTCTTCTTGAAGAAGATGAAGTTGATGACCGGGACGAGCATCATGTACAGCGCGGTGATGAAGCCCGCCTTGCCGGCGGTCGTATACACGACGCCCATCTGCTGGAACGCGCCGGCGCCGGTCAGGCACAGGCCCGCGAGCACGCCGCCCAGGATCGTGTTCTTTTTATAGCTCTCGGCATCGGGGCCTTTTTCGATCACGACGCCGGGCTTTTTGCCGGCCTTGAAGTCCATGACGAGCGCCACGAGCGTGACCGCGAGAGCGGCCAGCACGAGGCGGGACGCCGCGAACGTCAGGGGCTCGATGTACTCCATGCCTTTGCGCTGGAACACGAACGAGATGCCCCAGATAAAGGCCGTGATGGTGAGCATGATGTTGCCGAGCATTTTCTTACTCATA
>JAFZRG010000056.1 GCA_017619985.1 Bacillota bacterium
CACCTTCTTGTATTCCTTGTATTTATTGACGATGGGCTCCATCTCGCCCATCTCTTTGATCTTTTTCTGCCACAGAGACTGGTTGGCGATGACCTCGGGGTCGGAGACCGTCATGCTCAGTTCTTCGTATTTTTCCAGGATAAAATCGAGTTTTTTAAACATACTTTTCCATTCCTACCTTGTATACTTGCATAACTGATATATTATATCCCATTTGCAGGACAGATGGCAAGGTGTAAGCCGCATCGTACAGCGACTGATGATCTATCAGCGTTTTCTATTGAATTCACATAATCAATTAATTTTACAAATCGTATACAATCCGTTATAGTGGATACACAAGATGCAAAGTTATGAAAGGAGCGTCACTTATGAAAACCACTACGATCGCCGTACACGCCGGCACCAGAAAGGACGATTCGTTCGGTTCCGTCAACCAACCGATCTATATGACCTCGAATTACAGACTTCCGACAGATGGTTCCTATTTTGATCCGACAGGGATCAATGATTTCGTTTACCAGCGGGAACGCAACGTGAACATGCTGGTCCTCCAGGACAAGCTGTGCGGTCTCGCCGACGCGGAAGACTGCGTCGTTTTCGGCAGCGGCATGGCTGCGCTTTCTTCTGTATTCACTACGTTCCTGAAGTCCGGAGATCACGCGATCGTGTCCAAGGTCTGCTACGTTTCCACAGAAGCGCTCTTCAACGAAGCGCTGAACGGAAAGTATGGCGTGGAGGTCACGTTCGTAGATACTGCCGACACAGCGGCGGTAAAAGCTGCCATCCGGCCCAACACAAAGCTGATCCACATGGAGGATCCGGGCAATCCGACAACGGAGATCGGGGATGTCGAAGCAGTCGCGAAACTGGCGCACGATAACGGCGCGCTTCTCTCCGTGGACGCTACGTTCGGCGGCCTCCTCTGTTTCCGCCCCCGCAAACTGGGCGCTGACATTGAGATCCACTCCATGACGAAGTACATCAACGGCCACGGCGATTCCCTGGGCGGCTGCGTCATGGGCAAGAAAGAACTGGTTTCCAAGGTGCGCGAGCTTTGCCTCGTCAAATACGGCGGCGTGCTGTCCCCGTTCAACGCGTGGATCATCTCCAGAGGCCTCGTGACCCTTCCGATCCGCATGAAGCAGCACTGCTATGCGGCGCAGAAAGTCGCGGAATTCCTCGACACCTGTCCTGCGGTCCGCTTCGTATACTACCCCGGGCTGAAGGATCACCCCCAGCACGAGCTGGCTTCCAGGGTGATGGAGAACGGCTATTCCGCCATGATGTCCTGGGACCTCAAAGGCGACAGAGAGACGCATTTCAAGTTCCTGAGCGCGCTGAAGCTCGTGTCCTACGCCGTATCCCTGGGCGACGTGGAAACGCTCATCACTTACAGTGAAAGCAGCGACCCGAAACTGCAGGATTATCCCGAGCCGTTCCGAGCCGGGTTCTTCCGCTTCTCCCTCGGGCTCGAAGATCCGGAAGACATCATCGACGATCTGACGCAGGCATTCCGGGCGGCGGGACTTCTGTAAGCGGCGCAATCTGCCTGAATTGCCTTGCGCTTTCCCGGCAAAAACAATACACTGTTTTTGAGAAACCGTTACCGTCAAAGAAGGTGGAAAAATGAGAAGAAAAGACAGAGAAGTAACCGATATCGCAGAGATCCGCAGGATCCTGGACAAAGCGGACATCCTGCATATGGGGCTGTTCGACGGGGATTATCCTTACGTTGTGCCCGTCCATTACGGCTATGAATTCCGGGAAGACACCCTCGTGTTCTACACCCATGGCGCAAAGGAGGGGCATAAACTGGACCTGATCCGCAAAGACCCGCATATCTGCGTCCAGGTAGACTGCGATGTGGAGACTCTCCCGGCAAAAGCGGCCTGCGGCTACGGCTCCACGTTCGCTTCCGTCATCGCGAAAGGCAAGGCGGAGATCCTGGAGGATCCGGCGGAAAAAGCGGAAGCGCTGAAGATCCTGATGAAGTGCCAGACCGGCATGGACTTTCCGATCAACGGGGCGATGGCCTCCGCGGTGGCAGTCCTGAAGATCACGGCTTCGGAATTCACGGCAAAGCGCAACCCGGGACCGCAGAAGAAAGAAGAATAGCGGAGATCCATAAGAGCAAATAAACAGAATGCATCGCCCGGGATTTACTTCTGAATTCTATACAAGCGATACGAAAACCGTGACCCATGTCATAGTGGGTCACGGTTTTTGCGTGACCCGAGAGTACAAACGCTTATATGGGTCACGAAAACGCAATCTTTACCGTGCCCCCTGATCCCTTTTCCATGGTTGGGTCACGGCAAATTTGTGACTCACTTGCTTCAGGGTCACGATACGGCCTACTGCACATAGCGGATCCTCTATTCTCTCGGCCACTTACTGTCCTTGAACAGCTGCATCATCTCTCCGGTAAGACTATAGTCGAGCTTCTGCGGTTCGATCTGATCGCGGGTGACCCACTCGGCGAACTTCAGTTCGTTCTCGTCAATGCGGATAGTGTCGTCTCCGTCCACGTCGCAGAAAAAGCCGGTCAGGATATCTGCCGCGATGCCCCAGGGCTGGGATTTGTAGTAGCGGATGTTCTTCACCTTCAGACCCACTTCCTCCATGACCTCCCGGGCGACGGTCTCCTCGAGCGTCTCGCCGATCTCAGTAAAACCGGCGATGAGCGCCATGCCGCCGTAGCCCTGGCGGTAGCGTATCGTCACCAGTTTGTCGCCGTTTGTGACCCCGATAATGCATGCGGGATTGATCCTCGGATATTCGACTTTTCCGCACACCGGGCAGCGCATGGCCCGTTCGACCTTATCGTAGGCGGATTTCGCGCCGCACCAGCCGCAGTAGCGGTTCGCGTCGTACCAGTCGGCCAGGTGGTAGCCGGTGAAGGCCGCGAAGACGTTGATCCGCGGTTCGAGGCGGTCGCGCCGCAGATCCTGCAGCGTATAGAAGGCGAAGCCCGACGGATCTGTCAGGATGTCTTCGGCTTTGGCATCCGCAGCGCAGCGCAGCAGATAGTAGCCGGTCTCGTCGATCGTAAAGAGATAGACCAGGCCGTCCGGGCCGCCTTTCAGATCCGAGACTTTCGGATAGACGAGCGACTGGGCATCGAAGTCCGCTGCGACAAGGAACGCTTTTCCGTTCCAGGGCATCGCAAGATCGTTCGGACCGGGCGCTGCGTCCGGCCGGAATTCGTTGTGCATTTTATGGGGAAAAATATCCTGTATCATGATTTGTTCTCCTGTCTGATCCTGCTTATATTTTACCATCGAGCCGTGCCAAAACCGAAAAACTTTTTTATTTTTTGCTTGGGGAAAAGTGGTTTATGTCAACTGTCAAACGCCCGTCTGCGGAGAATTATCCACAGGTTTTCCCCTCTTGAAAAATATGGGGTTTTCGGGGTTTTTCATCAAGTGTCGTCCCAAGATTTCTCCAGCTTTTCCCCA
>JAFZRG010000007.1 GCA_017619985.1 Bacillota bacterium
CTTGGCGTCGAAAATGTAGAAGAACACGACGGAGTCGACCATCATGGTGACGTTATCCTTCGTGATAACGGGCTGCGGTTCGAAGTCCGCGACCTGCTCCTTCAGGGAGACTTTCTTGACGACCCTGTGGATGATGGGCACTTTGAAGTGCAGACCCGCCCCCCAGGTCGCTCTGTACTGTCCCAGCGCTTCCACGATCCACGCGCTTGCCTGCGGCACGATGCAGATGCAGCGGATCGCCAGGATGATGAGGAATAAAATGATCACGATTGCGAAAATGTAACCTAGCATCTCTAACTCCTTTTCTTTTGAAAAATGATTTTTTACGGTCTCGCGACCGATTTAACGGACAGATCGCCGTTGTATCATACGATCAGCATAAAGACCTGCCGCCCGCAACGTATTTCAGAGCATTTGTTCGCACAAAACTCCTGAGCGGCGGTCTTTCGTTTTTTGCGCTATTCGAGCGGCTTTCCGGTCAGCAGTTCGTAAGCCTGCAGATACTTGGCGATGGTCTTGTCGACGATGTCCTGCGGCAGCGTCCAGTCGTGGTCGTGGGACTTCAGCCAGTCGCGGGCGAACTGCTTGTCGAACGACGGCTGGCTCCTGCCGGCCTCGTAGCCCTCGAGCGGCCAGAAGCGGGAACTGTCGGGCGTGAGCATTTCGTCGCCCAGCACGACCTCGCCGTCTTCGTTCAGACCGAACTCGAACTTCGTGTCCGCGATGATGATGCCCTTCTCCAGCGCATACGCGGCGCACTTCTTGTACAGCGCCAGCGTCAGGTCGCGCAGTTTCGCAGCATATTCATAGCCGTGGCCCGGGAAGCGGTCCTCGAGCCATTCCACGCTCTCGATGAACGAGATATTCATGTCGTGGTCGCCCAGGTCTGCTTTCGTGGACGGGGTATAGATGGGTTCGGGCAGCTTTTCGGATTCTTTCAGTCCCTTCGGCAGCTCGATGCCGCAGACCGTGCCGTCCTTCTGATAGCTGACCCAGCCGCTGCCGGTGATGTAGCCGCGCACGACGCATTCGACCGGAAGCATCGTCAGCTTCTTCACCATCATGCTGTTGCCGTCGAAACGGGGCTGGCGGAAGAACTCCGGCATGTCGTTCACGTCGGTGGAGACCATGTGGTTGGGAACGATGTCGCTCGTCAGATCGAACCAGAACTTCGACATCTGCGTCAGGACGGTCCCCTTCTTGTTCACAGTGTTGTGCAGGATCACGTCGAAGCAGCTGATGCGGTCTGTCGCGACCAGGATCAGATAATCTCCGATGTCGTAGATCTCGCGGACTTTGCCTTCTTTGATCGGTTGATATTCAGTCATGGGTACCCTCCTGTTCTGTGCGTTTGCTGTTGAATTTAGAATAATACAAACCGTTCCCGCATGCAAGGCGATTTGACTTATGGCGTCTCTTTCTATATAATTATTTAGTTTTCAGAAAGGTATTGCTATGAGGATACTCGTTGTCATATCCGGCATGCTGCTCGCCATCGCAGGTGCCTTCACATTCGCCTTTTATACGAACGCGTTCACGGGGCTCGCATTCATCCTGGGACTGGTCATGCTGATCTCGGGCCTGTGCATCCTCGGCGCCTACATCATCTCCGGCAAGGTGGGCCGTCTGCCCGATACCGTGCTGGTCGAAGGTATGGTCACGACGCTGTTCGGCTTCGCTGTGCTCAACAACGAAGTCATGGACGCCATGGTGACCCTGTTCTTCGGCACCTGGATGACCCTTTCAGGGGTCACGCGCATCTCGCAGAGCTTCGCGGTGAGCCGCTACCGCCCGAAAGACTGGGCGAAGATCATGCCGCTCGCGCTGGCGGGCACGATCATAGGCGTCATCATGCTGATGCCTTCGCTCACGACCTATATCAATCCCCTGTTCCTCGTCGGAGCCGCCTTCATCGTCGACGGACTCTCCCAGCTCGTCTATTCCATGTACATGAGAAAGCACGAGCTGACCGACCGCGAGATCGAAGCGCAGGAACGCGCCGAAGCCAGAAAGACGGCCAAGGAAGCCGAGCGCAAACAGCGCAACGCGAACCGCAGCACCAGCTGGCATGAAAGAGAGGAACAGCGGGAAGAGCAGAGACGCCTCGAAAAACGAAAGCTCGCGGAACAGAGAGCCGCCAAGATGCAGGAACTGCAGGAAAGACGCGCGAAGCGCCGTCCCGCGACCGAAGCGACGATGGAGTTCACGCCCGAAGAGGTCGAAGAGATCAATCAGCTAGCGGAAGAGCCCGCAGCGCAGCCGGCCGCAGAACCGGAACCCGAACCCACGCCGCCGCCCGAAGTCATCCCGATGGTGATGTACGAGGACGAACTGCCGGTCACGGAGGTGCTCCGTCCGAAGAACTGGGTCTCGACGTATCCGCCGGATTATCCGGAATTGATGCCGGAGGAACCCGAGGAGCCGGAAGAACCGGGACTGACCGAGGAAGAGCTTCTGCAGATGGAGATGCTCGAAAAGGCAAAGGCGCCGGTCTGGAACCGTCCGGAAAACATCCCTTCCCTGCGCGCGAAGAAGCTGGAAGAGGAAGCAGCCGCGGCGGAAGCGGAACCCGAACCCGCCCCCGAGATCGAAGACCCGCTGGCGAAGCGCGCAGCGGTGAACATCGAGAAGATCGAAGAAGGCCTGGAGAACGTGGAGTTCGAACCCGTCGAACTTCCCGAGCCCGAACTGGAATCCTCCGGCGGCGAAGCAGAAGAGCGCAAAGAGATCATCCAGGAGCTCGAAAGAGAAGTCCTCAAGGATGACCCGTTCAAGCCTTTCCAGGCGCTCAAGCTCGAAGACCTGTTCGGAGACGACTACGTGCCCCTGCGGGAAAAGGATCCCAAGGAAGCCACGCGCTTCACCCAGTCGCTCAATCTCGACTGGACGAAGATGTAGACACGATAAAAACAAGAGCGGCCCGCGGGCCGCTCTTTTCGTATGCGTATGTTTTCAGACTGCTATTTGACCAGTTCGGGGATCACGTCGCCGCAGATCATCTGCTCGTACGTCTGCGGTTTGACCATCCACTCCGCTTTGCCTTTTTCCACCAGCACGACGCCGGGGATGGGGTTGCGGTTGTAGTTGTTGGCCATGGAGTAGCCGTAGGCGCCGGTGGAGAACACCGCGATGATGTCGCCTGTCTTCGGCATGACGAACGGGGCGTCCTTGATGATCATGTCGGAATCGCCTTCGCAGCACTTGCCGCAGATGGTGACGGTCTCATCGGCAGGTTCGTCCGCGCGGTTCGCGACGATGCCCTTGTACTTCGCGCCGTACAGAGCCGGACGGATGTTGTCGGGCATGCCGCCGTCGATGGCAGCGTACTTGCGGATGCCGATGACTTCCTTGGTCATGCCGACGGTATACAGCTGCAGGCCTGCTTCCGCCACGATGGATCTGCCGGGTTCGCAGATCATGGCCGGCATCGGATAATCCTCCGCTTTGCAGAAGGCTTCGACTTCCGCGAGGATGGGATCGTAGAAGTATCTGTAGGGCGGTCTCTCCTCGTTGATGTAGGTGACGCCCGGGCCGCCGCCCACGTTCAGCTCGTCGCAGACGAAACCGAAGCGTTCGCGGGTGTCCTTCATGAGCTGCAGCATGACCTTCGTCGCGTCGATGAAAGGCTTGACGTCGAACAGCTGGGAACCCAGATGGAAGTGGAAGCCGTGGAAGTTCACGTATTCGGATTCAATGGCTCTCTTGACGTACGGGAAGATGAATTCCGGCTCGATGTTCAGACCGAACTTGGAGTCCTTGCGGCCAGTCACGATAAAGTCGTGGGTATCGACTTCCACGCAGGGCGTGACCCGGATGAGGATGTCGGTCTTCTTGCCGAGTTTCCTGCAGATGGATTCGATGAGTTCGAGCTCCTGCACGCCGTCGATGACGATGCGCTCTACGCCGTAGTCGATCGCCGCTTCGAGTTCCTTGGGCAGCTTGTTGTTGCCGTTGAACTCCAGTTTCGCGGGGTTGATGCCTGCCTTCATGGCGGTATACAGCTCGCCGCCGGAGACGACGTCCATGGAGATGCCCTGGTTCTCGCAGAGCTTGTACATGCCCATGCAGCAGAATGCCTTGGCTGCATAGGCGACGCGATTCTTGGGATACGGCTTGATCCAGCATTCCTTCAGCTCGTCGATCCTCGCCACGATATCCGTCTTGGAGAAGACGTACAGGGGCGTGCCGAATTCCTTCGCGAGTTCCACGGTGTCACAGCCGTCGAACCACAGGTGCTTTCCTTTGATTTCACTGACCAAATTCATATGATATACGCTCCTTTTCTGTATAACATGCGTTTATGACCTTTCATTTTTCATTATATGCCTTGTAAACGGTCTGTTCAATCGCTAATATATATTTGTGCGGCTGAGCACGGAAAGGACCTCTCTATGAAAAAGTTCAACATCATCGACCTGCATTGCGACACCATCGTCGAATGCGTTACCAACGGCGCCGGTTTCCGCAGCGGAAACGGCCATATTTCCCTGGATAAACTGTCTGCAGGCGGCAGCCTCGCGCAGTGCTTCGCCATCTGGATCCCCACAGGCAAGGCAGCGGAGCGCCACCACGTAGCCGGCGTAGACTATTACGAATACTATAAAACCGCGAAGAAATTCTTCTTCAAGGCCATGGAAGAAAACAGCGACGTGATCCGCCAGGCCTGCACCGTTTCCGACATCGAAAAGAACAAGGCGGACGGCATGCTGTCCGCGATCCTTACGGTGGAGGATTCCATCTTCGTAGAAGGAAAGATGGAGCGCATCGACGAGATGAAAGAAGACGGCGTCCGCATGGCGAGCCTCATCTGGAACAACGAAAACTGCATGGGCTATCCCAACAGAAGAGACTTCACCGAACACATGATGGGACTGAAGCCCTTCGGTTACGACGCGATCCGCAAGATGAACGAATACGGCATCATCGTGGACGTATCCCACCTGAACGAAGGCGGATTCTGGGGCGTCGCGAAGACCAGCACAAAGCCCTTCGCGGCCAGCCATTCCTGCGCCAGAGCGCTGTGTGACCATCCCAGAAACCTGACGGACGAACAGCTGAAGGCTGTGGGCGAAGCCGGCGGCGTCGTGGGCGTCAACTTCTACGACGCGTTCCTGCATGAGGAAGAGACGGAATACACGTCCATCGCGGACATCGTAAAGCACCTGGAATATATGAAGGACAAGGCCGGCATCGAAGCGCTGGCGTTCGGTTCCGACTTCGACGGCATCTCCAGCAAACTGGAGTTCGGAGACTTTTCCGGCTTCCCGCAGGTCGTGGACGCGCTGTCCGGAAAATTCACGGACGACGAGATCGACATGATCTGCCACGGCAACTTCCTGCGCGTGATGAAGGACAACGAATAAACAGCAAACGCACGCAAAAAGAGCGGCTGCAAAGCCGCTCTTTTGATTTGGTGTTCTATTCGTCCTTCGACGCGTACCTGGTGCCGTACTCCCTGCGGTCGCCAAGGATGGCCTGGACGACAGTCGCGTTGTTCGGCGGGCAGCCGAC
>JAFZRG010000057.1 GCA_017619985.1 Bacillota bacterium
CGGCGGCATGCAGCACATCTTCGAGCTGTGGGAGAACATGGAGAAGTTCCACTGCGACATGGTCATGATGTACGACCAGCTGCAGTGCAAGGGCATGCAGGGCGTCCACGGCCTGTTCGAGGACGAGTTCCGCGCCCGCGATATCCACGCGATCTGGATGCCGCACTCGCTGCCCGACAAGCGCGTGGTCTCCAGAGCGGAGATCCGCCAGATCATCAACGATTACATGTTCACCGTCATGCAGGAGGAACCTCTGGATCCGTCCCTGCTGGAATTCGACGATATCGAAGGCTGGTAAAGGAGAAAAAGCGATATGAAAAAAGCACTGAAAGTACTCTGCAAGATCGCAGCGATCGCCGGCGCCGTTTACGCAGCGCTGTTTGCCGTCTTCTATTTCGACCTGGACGGCAAAGCGCTGTTCAAGTTCGTGGAACCTGCGCTGGTCAAGCATTACGACAATATGGAGCGGCGTGACCCGCTCACGCGTCCTTACGGCGACAAACCGACGAACGAATAATGGAAAAGAAGGAATTTCGGGCCGAGTCGAAACGTCTGCTCGACCTGATGATCAACTCGATCTATACGAACAAGGAGATCTTCCTGCGGGAGATCATCTCGAACGCGTCCGACGCCATCGACAAGATGTGCCTGCTGGCGCTCACGGATCCGTCCGTCGGGATGCGCCGCAGCGATTTCGAGATCATCCTTGCCATCGATAAGGAGAAGCGCACGCTCACGGTGTCCGACAACGGCATCGGCATGAGCGCGGAAGAACTGGAGCAGAACCTCGGCACCATCGCATTTTCCGGCAGCGCGGACTTCCGCGAAAAGCTGAAGAGCGAGGACACCGCGAACGCTGCGGAGACCGACATCATCGGCCAGTTCGGCGTGGGGTTCTATTCCGCGTTCATGGTGTCCGACCGCATCGACGTCGTCAGCAGAAAGTACGGCGAGGCGGAAGCGTACCGCTGGAGCTCCGGCGGCGCCGACGGGTTCACGATCGAACCCGCGGAGAGAGAAACGCAGGGAACAGACGTCATCATGCACATCCGCCCGGACGGAGAGGAGAAGGACGAATACAGCAAGTACGTACGGGAGTATCCGGTCTACAAGCTGGTGAAGAAGTATTCGGACTACGTGCGTTTCCCGATCAAGATGCTGCTGCCGCACCCGAAGGAAGCGGAGGGCAGCACGCCGGAAGATCCGAAGTTCGAGGAAGAATGGTCCTACGATACGCTCAACTCCATGGTGCCTCTGTGGAAGCGCCGCAAGACGGAGGTCGAGCCTGAGGAATACGACCGGTTCTATACCGAGAACTTCAACGACCCGAACGTGCCGCAGCGGGTCCTGCCCGTCTCCGTGGACGGAAGGGTCAGCTACGACGCGCTGCTGTACATTCCCTCGAAAGCGCCTGCGGACTACTATTCCGACGAATTCCGCCCGGGCCTGTCGCTGTACAGTTCCGGCATCCTGATCATGGAGCGCTGCGAGGAGCTGCTGCCGGAGTATTTCAACTTCGTCCGCGGCGTCGTGGATTCTCCCGATCTGTCGCTGAACATCTCGCGCGAGATGCTGCAGCACGACCGCCAGCTCAAACTCATCGGCGAACACCTGGAAAAGAAGGTAAGGGGCGAACTGGAGAAGATGCTCAAAGACGACCGCAAGGCCTACGAGCGCTTCTTCGGCAACTTCGGGCGGCAGCTCAAACTGTGTGCGCTGGAGGATTACGGCGCGAAGAAGGACGAACTGCAGGATCTGCTGCTGTTCTGGTCCAGCACCGAGAACGGTCTGTCGCTGCTGAGCGAGTACGTCTCGCGGATGAAGCCGGATCAGAAATACATCTATTACGCTTCAGGCGACACTGTCGAAGCCATCGACCGCCTGCCGCAGACGGAGGTTCTGAAAGACGGCGGCTACGAGATCCTGTACTTCAGCGACAAGATGGACGAGTTCGTGGCCGACATGTTCCGCAGCTACGCGGAAAAGAAGTTCCGTTCCGTTCTGGACGGCGATCTGGGCCTTCCGCCCGCCGAAAAGAAGGACGAGGCGCTGTATAAGGAAGGGCTGGAGTTCATCAAGAAGACGCTGGGAGAGAGAGTCGACGAAGTCGTCGCGTCCGCGCGTCTGAAGTCCCATCCGGTGTGTCTGTCCAGCGGGGACGGCATCACGTTCGAGATGGAGCGCTATTTCAAAGCCGTAGGGCAGGAGATGCCCGTTAAAGCGAAGCGCATCCTGGAGGTCAACACGGACCATCCGGCCTTCGCCGCGATCGACCGCACGATGACCGCAAACCCCGAAAAGGCCGCGAAATACTGCGAAGTGCTGTATAATCAGGCGCTTCTGATCGCCGGCCTGCCCATCGAGGACCCGTCCGCCTACACAGACCTGCTCTGCAGCCTTTGGTAGACAGAAAGGATATTACCGTGAACGATAAAACGATCATCATAGCCGTCTCAGGCAAGGGAGGCGTGGGCAAGACGTCTCTGTCCGCCGCCTTCGTGCGCCTGCTGACGGAAGAAAAACCGGGCGCGAAGATCCTGGCGATCGACGCGGATCCCGCCATTGGCCTTTCCACCGCTCTCGGCGTGGAAGTCACCCAGACGCTGGACGACATCCGCAAGAGCATCGTCACGAGCGTTGAGGACGGCCGGCCCAAAGAAGCCATCGAGATGCTGTCCGAGGCGCGTTTCCGCATCATCGATTCCCTCATCGAAGAGAAGGCCTTTTCGTTCCTGGCCATCGGAAGACCGGAAGGGGCGGGCTGCTACTGCAAGGTCAACGCGTACCTCAAGGAGGTCATCAGTTTGCTGGCCGGCGATTTCGACTACGTGGTCATCGACGGCGAGGCGGGGATCGAACAGATCAACCGCCGGGTCATGGAAAAGGTGACCCACCTCATCCTGGTCACCGACCCCAGCCGCAAAGGCACCCAGGTGGCGGAGACCATCAAGAAAGTGGCCGACGAGATGGTGATGTACGAGAAATGCGGCGTCATCATCAACCGCGTGGGAGATCCGTCCGCGCTGCCTTACGTGCACGTCGAAGGCGTGCCTGTGCTGGCTGCCATCACGGACGACAAGGCCCACGCCGTCAACGATATCCGCGGATTGAGCGTATTCGAGCTTCCGGAAGACGCCCCTGTGATGCAGGGCGCCCGGCAGGCTCTTAAAACATTGGAAATACTGTAACTCAGGAAGGAGGGTTTGCATTTGAAAGATCTGAAGCATCTGATCTACTTTGAGAACCTGCTGGAGAATGCGGATAACGAGCTGGTCGAGCAGGCGAAGGCCGAAGGAGGCCTTGCCATCGGCTATACCTGTTATCACATCCCCGAAGTGCTCCTCAACGTAGGCGACTGCTTCTCCGTCCGTCTGCGCGCACCGCGCACGGGATCCATCGACATCGCGACGTATTACATGTCCAACTACACCTGCGAATTCGCAAGAGCGCTGGTGGAGCGCGGCATAGAGGGGGGCTTCAACTTCCTCGACGGCCTCGCGGGCGTGGACGCCTGTTCCATGATGAACCGGTTCTACGAGCATTTCGAGATCCTCAAGATGAACGAGAAGCCGAACTTTTTCGTGACCCATACGGACATGCCGTATAAAATCGAGGATTATACGGTGCGTTCCTACGTCAAGCAGATGCAGATACGCCTTCTGGACGTGATGCATCAAAGCTACGGCGTAGACGTGTCCGACGCCGCGATCCGCAAGGCGGTCGAAGAGCACAACGAGGTCTGCCGCATCATTCAGGAAATGGCTGCGATGCGCAAGACAAACAATCCTGTCATCACGGGTTACGAATTCCATATCATCAACCTCGTCAGCTACACCTGCCCGAAGCGGCTCATCCTTCCTTACCTGCGCGAGACGCTGGAGGAACTGAAGACCCGCGAACCGGACGCAAATCCGCCTTACCGCGCGAGAGTCGCCATCGTCGGCTCCGAGATCGACGATCCGGGCTTTACGAAGCTTTTGGAGGAGTGCGGCGCGCTCGTCGTCTCCGACCGGTACTGCTTCGGGTCGACGCCGGGCAGAGAAGTCCTCGAACTCAGGGACGACGAACCTGCGCTCGATCAGATCTGCCGCCGCTACATGGAACTGTCCGAATGCGCGCGGTACATCTCCGACGAGAAGGTCGCCCAGCGCAGAGAAACGGCCGACCGCCTGGCCAGAGAGTACAGAGCGGACGGCATCATCTACGAGCAGATGAAGTACTGCGATTTCTGGGGCTTCGAACGGGCGCTGGTCAGCCACATCATGAGCGAAGAGAAGGGCTGGCCCGTGCTTTCGGTCGACAGAGTCTACAACGCCAAGGCTTCCGGACAGCTGCGCACGCGCTTCCAGGCCTTCGTGGAATCCCTGGAGATCAAACGCATCCAGAAAGGAGGGAAGAGATAAATGGCCGACATTATGAACGCGATCGGCAGAACGCTGGATCTGGCGAACGATCTGCCTCCCATGCGCATGCCGGACGTCAAAATGCCCGATATCAAGCTTCCCAAGGTGAACCTTCCGAAGGTCGAACTGCCTAAAAAGGTCGAACTGCCGAAAGTCGAGCTTCCGAAGGTCGAACTGAAGAAGGAAAAACTGGCCGGCATCTCCCTGCCGAAATTCGAAAAGAAAAAGAAGTATCCGGATCCCGCGTTCTTCAAGACGAAGGACAATATGGACTGGAAGGCCCAGGGCGATAACCTGAAGGAAGTCGGCGGCATCATCCTGCAGCTGTTCAAGGAGACCGACTGGAAAGACTTCGTGCTGCGCCAGAAGAACGGCTTCGCAGCGGACTTTGCCCGCGTCAAGAGCGAATACGAAGCGCTTTCCGCCATGACCCCGGAAGAGAGAAAGGACATCTTCCTCCACGGCGAGAAGCAGCTGGGCAAGCTGTACCGCAGCGGCTGCATGGCGACGGTCAGAAGAGAGTGGAGAGGCGCGAAGGATACCGCCTACGACTTCTACGAATGGCTGCACATGTGGGGCATGCTGCTCGGGACGTTCTCCAAGGACCTCGTCCCCGCGCTGAACGCGACGTTCCACTACCGCTGGATGATCAGCTACATGTGCTGCGTGGGCTTTATGGATAAGAACACGCTGGGTCAGAAGGGCAGCGCTCTGAAGATGAGCCACCTGATGATCTACGACATCTTCCGCTACGTAGCGGAAAACCTCGTGTTCCTGGCCAAGTGCGACGCCAAGAACGGCAACAGCGCCGAGCTCAATAAAAAGGTCGTGCTGTTCGACGAGATGACCATGGGTCAGATCATGGCGGGCTTCCCGGATCTGCTGGGCATCCCGTACCAGCTCATGCCGGTGTTCCTCGTCTCCGAGATCGACCAGCTGACCTGTGTTCCCTACATCGACGCGGTCGAATCGTTCGGCCTGCCCGCGGATACCTGCCCGGTGCCGTCCTCCGAATGCGGCGCGCTGGTGCTCGACGCGCTGCCCCACATGGGCGCGTGCTTCATCTCCAGCTCTATGCCGTGCGACGGTTCCGTCATGGCCTCTTCCTATATGGCCAGACGTTTCCCGGATCTGCCGGTGTTCCACCTGACGTTCCCGGTCCGCTACGAATACGAAGAGACCGTGGAAGACGCGGCGGAAGACATCAAGGCGTGCATCAAGTTCGTGGAAGAGAAGACCGGCGCCAAGTGGAACTGGGACGCCTACTTCACGAACATGAAGCGGTTCAACGAAGAGACGAAATATGAGCTCGAGAAGTGGGAAGTCAACAAGACCCCGTATCCGCAGATCATCGGCCCGGCCTACGAGCTGTTCCGCAAGTGGAACTACGAGATGGACGGCGGTTCCGATCCGCGCGTTCCCAGGACGTTCCGCAAGGTCGACAGGATCATGAAGAAGGCCTACGAGCGCAGGGAAGAGGCATGGCGCGGCAAGATGAAATACCGCGGCATCGTCTGGAGCTGCCCGGCTCACTACTATGCCAACTTCAGCAACTGGATCGCCAACTGCTGGGGCGTGGATATCCTGGTCGAGATGGAGAGCCTCAACTTCACGAAGCCTCTGGAGACCGAGGACAAGGAACTGGCGCTGCAGGATCTGGCAAGGCTGTACGAGCGCATGGTCATGAGACGCCACACGAACGGCGGCTACCGCAACGTCGTGGACGAGCTCTGGCGCCAGTGCGAAGCCTGGAACGTGGACCTCATCATCATGTACCAGAACGTGGCATGCAAGAACATGTCCACGCTGCAGGGCATCCTGGATGAGCAGGCCAGAGACAAGGGCTATCACATGATCTGGATCGAACACGATCTGATGGATCCGCGCACCGTGTCGCGCAAATCGATGCGTGCGAAGGTCAACGAATACATGCGCACCGTCATGAAGGCGGAGCCTGTGGATCCTTCCCTCGTGGAATTCGACGACGAAAACGCTATGTAACGGGAACGTCCGCAAGGAGTTCCTATCTGAGATAAGAAAAGGAGTAAACGAACATGAAATATTTTGGCGGATGCGACGTAGGTTCCACCTATACGAAGGCAGTCATCCTCGATGAGAACGGCAATATCTGCGCAGATACCACGATCAAGAGCAAGATCAACGCGGAAGCTTCCGCAAAGATCGCGATGGAAGAAGTCCTGAACAAGGTCGGACTCAAGTCCTCCGAAGAACTGGAATACCTGATCGGTACCGGATACGGCCGCAATAAGGTCCCCTTCGCTGACGAGAACATCTCCGAGATCTCCTGCCACGCCATGGGCGTCCACGTGACCGATCCCAGCGTCAAGGCGATCATCGACATCGGCGGCCAGGACGTCAAGGGCATCAGCGTCGACACCGACGGCACGGTCAAGAATTTCGCGATGAACGACAAGTGCGCCGCAGGTACCGGCCGCTTCTACGAAGCGATGGCCAGAGGTTTTGAGATGACCCTCCCCGAATTCTCCAACCTGAGCCTCACCGCGAAGAACGTCATCCCCATCACCGCGCAGTGCACGGTATTCGCGGAATCCGAAGTCATCACCCTGGTAGGCGAGGGCAAGCCCATGGACGAGATCGCAGCGGGCATCCAGATGGCCGTTGCCAAGAGATGCTTCGTCATGGCCAAGAAGGCCGGCGCCACCGACAGCATCACCCTGACGGGCGGCTGCGCGAAGAACGCAGGCCTGAAGCAGGCGATCGAGCACGTTCTGAAGCTGAAGGTCATCGACCTGAAGACCGATCCGCAGCTGATGGGCGCTCTGGGCGCAGCGGAATATGCCCGCCAGAAGGGTCTCGCCAAGCTGCAGTAAAGGAGTGGTCTTATGACGTTTCTTGAGAGAAGAGCATTAAAGAAGGCAAAACAGAAGAAAAAGGCCCGCAGAAAGAAGATCATGAAGGCGTGCGGCACCGTTCTGAAGGTGCTGGGCGCGGTCACGGGCGTGCTGTTCATCGTGTACTTCTGGAACCTGGATCAGAAACTTCTGGGCTGGTCCTACGTTCAGGTGAACAAGATCTTCGACCGCAAGGAAGCGGACATCAAGTTCTGATATGCAGCTGTACGATTCCATCATCCGGGAAACGTTCGGACTGTTGTCCGGCCGGCCTGCCAGAAGCTATGCGTATTCGCAGAGCAGGGCCTGGAAGGACAGCGGTGCGAGCGAGCTCGTGATGCAGCGCGACGCAGCGTACGAACTGGGCGGCGACGACAAGCCTGCCGTCAATTTCTCCTGCGTCACAGGCGATGCGTCCCTCGTGGAGAAGGACGAGATCGTCGTCATCGGAAAGGACCTCGGGGAGATCGGTTCTTCCGTTCCCTTTGCCCGTCTGGCGTTCGTCCTCATCGACGACATCAAGGTGGAGGAGGGAGACACGGAGCCGCTGTTCCGGGCCATCCAGGACATCGATTTCGTGAAGTACCACGTGTTCCCGGAAGGCTACATGGTGCGCACGTCGGCGGAGAACAACCGCGAGCAGGTGCGCATCAGCAAGAAGGCGAAGGCGGCCGGCATCAGTTTCGAGCGCGTCGGGTGCGACTACATCGCGCAGTACAAGCGTGACCCGAACATCCGCGCGGTCAAACTCGTCTTCCTCACCGATCCTGCGGTCGACTATAAAAAGCTGGCGCAGGACGCGAAGACGGTGCACGACATCACACTGACGCTTTCGAAGATCCTGGAAGGCATGCCGACAGACTGCAATTCCTGCAATCTCAAGCCGATCTGCGACGAAGTGGAAGGCATGAAGGAACTGCATTTCGGACAGAACAAGCCTGAATTCAGAAGTTAAGGAGAAAATCAATGGATAAGAAATACGAAGCCCTGTTTACGCCGTGGAAGATCGGCAATGTGGAGATCAAAAACAGGATCGTCCAGCCGTCCATGGGCGGAACGTCCCTGTTCGGCTGGCTGGAGCCCTGCCACTTCGACAGAGAAGCCGCTTACCACATCCTGAACCGCGCGCAGAACAACGTGGGCCTGGTGCTGCCGGGCATGCAGTGCGTGCGCGACACCATGGGCAAGCGCTGGCTGCACACGAACAAGCAGATGTTCAAGGATCTGGCCAAGTGGATGCCTGAATTCAGCGCGACCGGTTCCAAGCTGTTCGTACAGCTGGCAGGCGGCTTCGGCCGTTCTATGGCTATCAACCAGATGATGGTCGATATGCTGGAAAAGCCCGCGTTCGGCAAGGTCGCGAAGCCTTTCCTGGACGTGGAATACTGCTGCGCCTCCGCGTCGGAGACGCCGAACCGCTGGTATCCGTCCCTGAAGTCTCGTCCGATGACCCTGGACGAGATCCACGAGATGGTCGACGCGTTCGGAAAGACCGCTTATCTGCTGCAGCAGGCAGGCGTGGACGGCGTCGAGATCCACGCGGTGCACGAAGGCTATCTGCTCGACCAGTTCACGATCGCGAACTGGAACTACCGCACCGACGAGTACGGCGGGTCCTTCGAGAACCGCTACCGCTTCCCGGTGGAGATCGTCCAGGCGATCAAGAAGCAGTGCGGAGACGATTTCCCCGTATCCCTGCGCTACTCCGTCGTTTCCAAGACGAAGGGCTTCGGCGAAGGCGCCGTTCCCGGCGAGGAGTTCGAGGAGTTTGGCCGCGACATGGAAGAATCCGAAAAGGCCATCAAGTACCTCGAAGAGGCGGGATACGACATGTTCAACTGCGACAACGGCACGTACGACGCCTGGTACTGGGCGCATCCGCCGGTATACATGCCGCAGAACTGCAACCTGCCCGAAGTCGAGCACATCAAGAACTTCACGACGAAGCCCGTCGTCTGCGCAGGCAAGATGACCATGGACGTCGCGGCGGAAGAGATCGCTGCCGGCAGACTGGACGCCGTGGGCGTCGCCCGTCAGAACCTCGTCGACCCCGAATGGGTCAACAAGCTGATGGAAGGCAGGGAAGAGGAGATCAAGCCCTGCATCAACTGCCACAACGCCTGTTTCTCGTTCAGCAAGTCCAAGAGCACGCCGAACATGCAGAGCCTCGACGACTCCCTGCATCTCGCGCGCTGTGCGCTGAATCCGACGACGATGCAGCACAACAAGTACAAGATCGTGCCGACGAAGCATCCGAAGAAGGTCGCGATCATCGGCGGCGGTATCGGCGGCATGGAGGCTGCGCTCGTGCTGCACAAGAGAGGCCACGAGCCTGTGATCTTCGAGAAGAGCGACAAGCTGGGCGGTATGTACATCTACGCGTCCGAAATGTCCTTCAAGGAAGCCGACAAGGCGCTGCTGAAGTGGTATGAGCGCGAGCTGGACAAGGCCGGCATCGAAGTGCGCTACAACATGGAGATCAACGCGCCGCAGACGCTCAGAAGAGAATTCGACGAAGTGCTGGTCGCGACCGGCGCGGCGCCGAAGACCCTGCCCGTCAAGGGATTCCACAAGTGCCTCACCTTCAAGCAGCTGCTGCTGAAGGAAGTCGACGCCGGCGATAAGATCGTGTTCTTCGGCGGCGGCCAGTCCTCCTGCGAAGCGGCTTACGAGATGGTACTGCAGGGCAAGCATCCCATGATCGTGGAATTCGCGGACGACCTCATCGTCACGCCGGGCACCTGCCTCGCGAACAGCTCGTTCCTCAGAGACATGCTGAAGTTCAAGAACGTGCCTGTCTATCTGGAACACACCATCACCGAGATCGGCGACGGCTACGTGATGGTCAAGCCGAACGACGGCGGCGAAGCCTTTAAACTGGAATGCGACAGCGTCGTTTCCGGCATCGGTTTCGTGCCCGCGCCGATCGCAGCCGACGACAAGAAGGTCAAGCGCATCGGCACCTGCGAGAAGTGGGGCAACCTGCGCGACGTCATCTGGTCCGCCTGGGACGTCTGCATGAAGATCTGATCCTATGAATATCCTCATCCTGAACGGATCGCCGAAAGGCGAGAACAGCGTCACGCTGCAGACGATGCGGTATATCCGGGAATGTTTTCCGGGTCACACGTATCGAGAACTGCACGTGGGCCAGCGCATCCGTTCGTTCGAAAAAGACTTTTCCGCTGCGAGAGAATCCCTTCTCGCAGCGGATCTTCTCGTTTTCTGCTATCCAGTCTACACATTTCTCGTTCCTTCGCAGCTGCACCGCTTTATAGAGCTCATCAAGGAAGACGGCGTCGATCTGCGCGGCAGGTACGCGACGCAGCTCAGCACGTCGAAGCATTTCTACGATACGACGGCGCATGAGTTCATCCGGCAGAACTGCGAAGATCTGGGCCTTCACTTTATTCCAGGGCTTTCCGCGGACATGGAAGACCTGCTGAAGGAGAAAGGGCAGAGAGAAGCGGAAAGCTTCTTCCGCCACGTGCTCTGGGCGGCAGGGGACGCGTCGGTGAAGGCGCCTGCGACGAAGAAGACGCGACGCATCGCGATCGTCGCGGATCTCGCGGAAGGCACGGAAGAGCTGTCCTGCATGATCGAACGCTTCCGGGAAGCTTGTCCGTATTCCTGCGACATCGTGGACCTGCGGCAGTTTCCGTTCGCCGGAGGCTGTCTGGGGTGCTTTCACTGTGCTTCCGACGGAACGTGCGTATATAAGGACGGATTCGACGAATTTCTGCGCAAAAACATCCAGACGGCGGACGCGACAGTCTACGCGTTCGCGGTGAAAGACCATTCCATGGGTTACAGAATGAAGATGTACGACGACCGGCAGTTCTGCAACGGCCACCGTACCGTGACCATGGGAAAACCTGTCGGATACCTCATCCAGGGCGATCTCGAACGCGAACCGAACCTGCGGCAGCTCATCGAAGCGCGGGCACAGGTCGGCGGAAATCATCTGGCGGGCGTCGTCTGCAGCGGAGACGGATCGGAAACTGCGGTCGAACAGCTTTCCGCGGAACTCGTCTATGCGGTCGAGACGGATTTCCAGCAGCCGGCCAACTTCTACGGCGTCGGCGGCATGAAGATCTTCCGCGACCTCATCTATCAGATGCAGGGCCTGATGAAGGAAGACCACCGGTTCTACAAGGAGCACGGTTTCTACGATTTTCCGCAGAAGAAAAAAGGCACCATCCTGGGTATGTACCTGGTCGGCGCCATGATGAACAATAAGAAACTGAGCAAAAAGATCGGATCGAACATGACGAAAGGCATGCTGATGCCGTACGAAAAGGTGCTGGAGAAGGTCAGAAAGAAGCGCTGAAGCGCCCGTATTCCTGACCCATCAGAAGATGTTTTCCGGGTTCTGCCGTCAGGCGGAATCCGGCTTTTTTCTGGAAGATCATGACGATGTCGGATCCGCCGAATTTGAACATCCCCAGAAGATCGCCCCTGCGGACGGATGCGCCGGGCTGCACGCTCTCTTTGAAATTGACAGAAGAGACCTGGCACATGCCGACGGGCACGACCGCCGCGAGGCCGGACGTTCCCATGTCGACGATAACGTATCCGCGCGTTTCGATGGACTGCCACCCGTACAGATCGCTGTAGCTCTGATGGTAGAAGCCTTCGTCCTCATACCAGCGGATGACCCCGCCGGGCGCGTCCGCGCCCGGCACCAGCGCCCGCTCCAGCACGGTGCCGGAGACCGGGAAGTGGTACCGGTGGTAATCGTTGATGTCCAGGAACGTGTGGGTCAGAAAACCGCCCGCGAAAGCGTCCGCGTAGCGGCTGCCGTACAGCAGATCCGGGATGCCGCTCAGCGACGTCGTTTTGACCGGGATCCCGCCGCCTTCTTTCTCCGCCTCGCCCAGGATGACGCGGCTGTTTTCATCGATCCGCCACAGCCCCTGCGGGACGGCGTCTGTGGGGGATACGACCACGCTTTCGTCTTCCGGAGAAGCGACGGGGCGGACGGAAGGATCGCGCAGAGCGCGCGTAAAGAAATCATTGAACGTACGCCAGTTCTTTGGATCTTCATATGTGCCGTCATCCAGATGAAAGTCCGGATTCGCCAGCGCGTTGCGATAGTATTCTTCGCTCCAGGAATCCTGCGTATCGAGAAACTGCCCGCAGACGGCCACAAAGCGGTTCATCCAGCTGCGGAACGGTTCGTGATACATCAGGGAAGGATGGTAATAGCCGAGGCCTTCCAGCTCTTCGAGCGGCTGGTCTCCGATGAAATA
Organism: Bacillota bacterium; assembly: GCA_017619985.1. Taxonomy (GTDB): domain Bacteria; phylum Bacillota; class Clostridia; order Peptostreptococcales; family Anaerovoracaceae; genus RUG11894. Next base: position 12,529 of record JAFZRG010000057.1, read on the forward strand.
AAAGCATCCCATGCCCTGGTCGATGCGCCAGTACAGGGAACTGTAGCGTCCGGAAGGATTGACGGCCCAGGGCAGGGCGGCAGACACACGGTCGACGAACGCAAAGTACTCCTCCAGAGTCTGGGACGGATTGGTGTCGCGGTTGGGATTCGCGGCCGCCGCCTTCGCGATGGCGCGTTCGAGCAGCTGCTTTAAGGCTGGGTCGCGTTCGAGCAGCTCTATGAGTTCGTCCGTGATGGGCGCGTGCTTTGTGCGGATGTCTGTCATGGGAAATACCTCTGTCGTTGCTGTATCGGTCACTGTAATCATACACTAAAACGCGGCAAAAGTCTGTGGTACAATACAGATATGAAGATGATCAGCGAAAGAACTTACCGGGCGGTCTACCGCCTGCTGGACCGGGTCAGCCCGCTCGATACGGACTGCGGAAAGCTGTGCGGCGCCGCCTGCTGCACGTCCGCCTATGAGGACGGCGAGGAGATGGGCATCTTCCTGCTGCCTGGAGAGGAAAAACTGCACAGTCCGGAAGACAGCTGGCTCGACTGGTCCGAGGAATCCACGGAGGAGATGGGCTTTCCGAAATCGTGGCCCGAAAAGGTGCATTTCGTGCACTGCAAGACGCCGCCGCACTGCCCGAGGGAGAAGCGGCCCATCCAGTGCCGCACGTTCCCGCTCGCGCCGCATCTGAGCGAAGACGGACAGCTGACCCTCGTCTACAACGACCTGGATCTGCCGTACCGCTGCCCGCTCATCGACGAACAGACACCGCTGAACGACAGCTTCGTGCAGGCGACGGAGACCGTCTGGAAACATCTGATCCGTGACCCGCGCATCCGCGACCTCGTGCGGGAAGATTCGATCGAAAGGGAGGAAGCCATCCTGCGCCTGCAGGAGATGCTCGGCTTATAAGGAGAACATTATGAAAGTCTATAAAGGCAATATTCTGACTGTCAACGCGAACGATGAAGTGTTTCAGTTTCTCGTGGAAGACGGCGGCCGCATCGTCTTCGTGGGCGACACGCTGCCCGGCGAATTTCTGAAGGCGCCCATGGAGGATCTCGGCGATAAGGCTCTGATCCCGGCCTTCTGCGACACCCATCAGCACTTCGCGTCGTTCTCGATCTTCAACGCGGGGCTGAACGTCGCGGACGCGGATTCGAACGAGCAGATCATCAAGATGGCCAAGGATTTCTATCTGCGGTCGAAGTCCAAGACGCTCGTCGCGTTCGGCGCTTCGCCGTATTCCGTGAAGGAACGCAGGCTGCTGTCCCGCGAGGAATTGGACAGCGTGTGCCCGGATAAGCCGTTCTTCATGGTCAAATACGACGGCCATGCCTGCGTCGTGAATTCCGCCCTGCTCGAAAAGGTGAGAGACGCCTGCAAGGATCTGCGCGGCTACCATCCGGATACCGGCGAGATGAACCAGGAGGCTTTCTTCGCCGTCTCGGACTACATCACGAATTCCGTCGCGATCCCCGAACTCGTAAGGAGCATGCAGAAAGCCGTGGATTTCGAAGCGGGACGGGGCATCGGCATGGTGCACACGGTCTCAGGCGTCGGTTTCCCCGGCGATCTCGACATCAGCCTGGAGAAGTGGTTCGCCAAGTCGGTCAAATCCGGTTTCCAGATCCGCGTGTTTCCGCAGTCCATGGACATCTCCGCAGCGACGAAGCGCAAGCTGCCCCGCATCGGCGGTTGTTTCCGCTGCGCGCTGGACGGCTGCTTCGGGTCACAGGACGCGGCGCTGTACGAACCCTACGCCAACGACCCCTCCAACTACGGCGTCCTGTACTATACGGACGAGCAGGTGATCGAATTCTGCAAGGCGGCCAACCGCGCCGGCCTGCAGATCGAG
>JAFZRG010000058.1 GCA_017619985.1 Bacillota bacterium
GATCACGGGGTGCTTCAGGCCGAGGCCCATTTCGGTGATGGACAGAGAGGAGGTGTTGGACGCAAAGACGGTGCCTTCCTTGCACATCTCATCCAGTTCGCAGAGCAGCTCTCTCTTTGTTGCCATATCTTCCTTGACGCACTCGATAACCAGGTCGGCGTCAGCGGCAGCGGACTTTTCTTCGACGAGAATGTTCGCGAGGATCTCGTTCTTCTTCTCTTCGGTCATCTTGCCCTTTGCGATCCGCTTATCGAAGGAAGCGGCGAGCTTGTCCTTATGTCTCTGCGCAGACGCCACGCTGCTGGCGTACATCAGAGCGGTGTGACCGTTCTGTGCGAATACCTGTGCGATACCGGAACCCATGGTGCCTGCGCCGAAAATTGCTACTTTCATTTTAAGTTACCTCCATAAAATATGAAATCTGTAAGGTTTTGAACATTTATGTGAGACTGCGCTAGCAGTTCTCAAACGGATCGTGGGGTCTCTTTTCCAGGAACGCGGCCATGGCGTTCTTCTGGTCCTTCGTGCCCTCGCAGGAGCCGAACAGTTTCGCTTCGAGCGCGATGCCTGCGTCGATATCGCCCTGCAGGCCTTCGTTGATGGCCTTCTTGCAGGCTCTGACCGCGATAGGCGCGTTGCCTGCGATGCGTTCCGCCATCTTCTCCGCTTCCGCCATCAGTTCTTCCGGCGGATAGACTGCCTGAACGAGACCGATCGCCAGCGCTTCGGGCGCCTTGATATTTCTTGCGGTGTAGATGAGTTCCTTCGCCTTGCCCGGTCCGATGAGCCGTGCCATTCTCTGGGTGCCGCCGAAGCCCGGCGTGATGCCGAGCCCCACTTCCGGCTGACCGAAGACGGCCTTTTCGGAAGCGAGACGGATATCGCAGCTCATGGCCAGTTCGCAGCCGCCGCCGAGCGCAAAGCCGTTGACCGCGGCGATCGTGGGAATGGGCAGCTGTTCCAGCTTGCGGAAGACGCCGTTGCCGAATTTGCCCCAGGCTTCCCCTTCTTCGGAAGTCATGGTGCTCATCGCACCGATATCAGCGCCCGCGACGAAAGACTTCGGGCCGGCACCGGTGACGACGATGCAGCGCAGCGCATTGCAGTCCAGCGTGTCCAGCATTTCGTCCAGCGCCTGCAGAACGTCGCCGTTCAGGGCGTTCAGCGCCTCCGGGCGGTTGATGGTGAGGATCCCTACCTGACCTTTTACTTCTAATTCAACTAATGCCATGATTTCCTCCTTAAAGGCCTCCCCTTTTCATGGTGGTTCCGAAGAGGTCCTGTATATTTCATTATATACTTTGTTTATTTTTTGTCAATCCGTTACGGTAAAGTTATCGAAACTTTGACGCGCCAGCGCCGCATAGTCCGCGAGGTCCGAAGCCATCAGGCCTGCCTGCCCCCACTGCCGCGCTGCCAGATCCCCTGCCAGACCGTGCAGATACACGCCGCAGACGGCTGCGCGCTTTGCCGCTTCCGCAGCCGGTACGCCCTGCGCCGCGAGCTGGCCCGCGAACGAGGAGATCATGCCGGTGAGCACGTCGCCGGACCCTCCGGTCGCCATGCCTGCGTTGCCGGTCGTATTCTCATAGACAGACCCGTCCGGGCAGCAGACGAGGCTGCCGGCGCCTTTCATGACGGTGACGGCGTTCAGCTTTTCCGCCAGCAGCGTTCCGAACAGTTCCCTGTTCTTCGCGATATCAGATGCCCCGGCCGCTGCAGATCCCAAACCTCCGAGCGCGTTCACCAGCTTGGCGGCTTCGCCCGCATGAGGCGTCAGAACGAGCTTTGCGCGGACGGTCTCTGGCGAAGGAATGCCGTACTGTGACAGGCAGTTGAGCGCGTCCGCGTCCAGGACGACGGGGCCGTCGAAGCCCTGCAGCACGCTGACGATCCTCGCGTGGTTTTCGGGGGTCACGCCGAGACCCGGGCCGATCGCCGCCGCGTCATATTTCGCGAGATCCTGAATGTCCCGGGCGACACAGGTCGCTTCCGGCACGCCGGCGTGAACGTCGGAGAACAGAGACGGGTCACAGCAGGCGGCCACCAGCCCCGATCCGCTGCGGAAAGCCGCGCGGCAGGCCAGGACGGCAGCGCCCATCATGTCCCTGCTTCCGGCGATCATCAGCAGCCGGCCGAAATCGCCTTTATGCGCATCTGGCTCCCGCGCGGGGAGCCAGTTTTGTACGATTTGTCTCGTAATGCGTTCCATTTATCTTTCTTCTCTGAAATACGGCAGTCCCAGGCTTGCGGGCGGCTGGTCCTCCCTCTTCTGGCGCAGCGATACGATGATGAGCACGATGGCCGTTACGATGTAGGGCAGCACCTTGTAGATCTGCGACGGGATGAAGGATACCGGCACGCGCAGGTACATGATCATCAGGCCGCCGAACAGGACGGAGCCCCACAGCGCGTTCAGAGGCTTCCACAGGCAGAAGATGACCAGCGCCACCGCCACCCAGCCTTCGCCGGACAGCGCGGTGTGGTTCCAGACGGTGCCCGCGATGGTCATGGTGTAGACCATGCCGCCGATCGCGGAGATGCCGCCGCCGATGACCGTCGCCAGATACTTGTATTTCGTGACGTTGATGCCCGCGGCATCCGCCGTGGAAGGACTTTCTCCGACGGCCTTCAGGTACAGACCTCTGCGGGTGCGGTTCAGGAACAGGGACATGACGATGGCCATGGCGATGCCCAGATACACGAAGCCGTTGTACGAGAACAGGACCTGGCCCAGGAACGGGATGTCCTGCAGCGACTGGGGCAGCACGGGATTCGCGAAAGAACCCTTCAGCGCGTTCGAGATGGAGATGTTGCCGCCGACCTTCAGGCGCAGCTGCTCGCCGACGAACTGTCCCACGCCCGTGCCGAAGATGGTCAGGGCGAGACCGGTGACGTTCTGGTTGGCGCGAAGAGAAATGGTCAGGAAGCTGAAGATCAGGGACCCGAAGCAGCCGGCCAGGAATGCGCACAGAAGCGCGATGAGCACCGCGACGATGCCGCTGGCATTGCCGCCGGCCAGCTGATCGTACCAGAAGGCACCGGCCAGACCGAACGCGCCGCCCATGAACATCAGGCCTTCGACGCCCAGGTTCAGGTTGCCGCTCTTCTCGGTCAGGATCTCGCCGGACGTGCCGAAGAGCAGCGGCGTGCCGTTCAGGACGGCAGCTTTGATGAGTCCTGCAAGGTTGAAGTTCATTTACGCCGCCCCCTTTCCTGCTGTCTCTTTGTGGCGCCAGATGATGCGGTAGTTGATGAAGAATTCGCAGCCGAGCATGCACAGCAGGATGACGCCGGTGATGATGTCGGAGATCGACGCCGGGATGCCCAGAGCGGTCTGCAGGCCGCTCGAGCCTCTCGAGAGGACCGCCAGCAGCAGCGAGATGACGATCATGGCGAAGGGATTGAGCTGCGACAGCCAGCACACGGTGATGGCCGTAAAACCGACGCCGCCCGCCACGTTGGAGTACAGTGTCTGGTTGACCCCGGAAGCGGTCAGGAAGCCGACCAGGCCGCAGATGGCGCCGGACAGCGCCGCCGTGCGGAGGGTCACCTTCGCGACGTTCATGCCCGCGTAGCGGGCCGTATTCTCAGATTCGCCGAGCACCGCGACTTCATAACCGTGCTTGGTGTAATTCATGTAGATGAACATGAACACGACCAGCAGCAGCACGAGGATCCAGCCGCAGTGGACGCCCAGGACTTTGGGCAGCACGGCTTTCTGGTCGAACATGGGGATGATCTGCGAACCGGGTTTGCCTTCCCACGGGCCGCCCTGCAGCCACGCGACGATGCCGATGGCGATGTAGTTCATCATGAGGGTGAACAGCGTTTCATTCGTGCCCCAGCGGGCCTTGAAGCCTGCGGGGATCGCCGCCCAGAACGCGCCGAAGATCATGGATGCCAGCGCCATGACGATGAGCAGCACGGCTGAAGGCATTTTATTGTACCAGAACAACGCGAAGTACGAGGCCGCCATGGCGCCCATGGTGATCTGCCCTTCCGCCCCGATGTTCCAGTAGCGCATGCGGAAGCACGGGGCCAGCGCCAGGCCGACGCCCAGCAGAGGCACGGCATTCTTGACGACCTGGCGGATGCCGGACTTCTTTCCGAGGGAGGAAGCGAGCATCGTGCCGTAGGCTTTGATGGGATCCGCGCCGGCGATGGCGAAGATGATCATGCCGATGAGGATGGCGACGGCGAACGCGGCAAGGCGGATGAGCCAGACTTTGCTCTTCGCCATATCCTCCCGCTTCGCCAGACGGATCAGAGGAGTCTTGTCCTTCATGCGTTTGCCTCCTTTCCGCCGCCGACCTGGGTCATGAGAAGGCCGACCTCTTCCTTCGTGGCCGTTCTCGCGTCCACGATGCCGGAGACCCTGCCGCCGCACAGCACGAGGATGCGGTCGCACAGCGCCAGCAGAACGTCGAGATCCTCGCCGACGAAGATGACGGCGACGCCCTTGGCCTTCTGGCTTTCCATCAGATTATAGATGATGTACGAAGTGTTGATGTCCAGACCGCGGACCGCGTAGGCGCTCATGAGAACGCTGGGAGAGCTTGCGATCTCCCGGCCGACCAGCACCTTCTGCACGTTGCCGCCGGACAGTTTGCGCACCGGATAATCGATGCTCGGCGTGACCACTTCCAGGAATTCATATACCTGTTCGGCCACTTTTTCCGGTTCCTTGCGGTTGATGAACATGCCCTTGCCCTTGTTCCAGGTGCGCAGCATCATGTTCTCCGTCATGCCCATGCCGCCGACGAGGCCCATGCCCAGACGGTCTTCGGGAACGAACGCCAGCGCGACGCCTGCGTCCTTGATCTCCATGGGCGTCTTGCCGACCAGTTCCGCCGGGGACTTGCCCTCCGGCGTGTAGATGATGGAACCGGACGATATATGTCTGAGGCCCGCGATAGCTTCGAGCAGTTCCTTCTGGCCGCTGCCGGCGATGCCGGCGATGCCGAGGATCTCGCCGCCGTACGCGATAAAGCCTACGTCTTCGAGTTTGGAGACCCCTTCGCTGTCGCGGCACGTCAGGCCTGCGATGGTCAGCCGGGGTTTGGGGTCGACCGGGTCGGTCCGGTCGATGTTCAGGGTCACGGCGCGGCCCACCATCATCTCGGTGAGCTGCTGCGGATTCGTCTCCGCGGTGCGCACGGTCTTGATGTGCTGACCCTTGCGCAGGACCGCCACGACGTCGGAGACCGCCATGACCTCGTTGAGTTTGTGCGTGATCAGGATGATGGCCTTGCCGTCCTCCTTCATGGCCTTCAGGATGCGGAACAGCTTGTCCGTCTCCTGCGGCGTCAGGACTGCCGTGGGCTCGTCCAGGATGAGGATGTTGGCGCCGCGGTACAGCACCTTGATGATCTCGACCGTCTGCTTTTCCGAAACGGACATGCTGTAGATCTTCTTGTCGGGATCGATGTCGAAGCCGTACTTTTCGGAGATCTCGCGGACGCCTTCGGCGACTTTCTTCAGGTCGTATTTGCCGTCCTCGATGCCCAGCGCCACGTTCTGCGCGGCCGTGAACACGTCGATCAGCTTGAAGTGCTGATGGATCATGCCGATGCCGTTCGCGTAGGCGTCTTTAGGGTCGCGGATGGAGACTTCCTTCCCGTTCACGAAGATCTGGCCTTCGTCGGGATAATAGATGCCGGCCAGCATGTTCATGAGCGTCGTCTTGCCGGAGCCGTTTTCTCCGAGCAGAGACATAATAACGCCGTTATCAACGTAAAGATCGACTTTATCGTTGGCAACGACGCTACCGAAACGCTTCGTGATGTTTTTCAGTTCTACTGCGTGTGTCATGTTTTCCTGACAAAAGCCGAAAGAGGGCGGCGGGCTGCCGCTCTCTTTCGGTCTGTTATTCACGTAAGAGGTATTAATACATTTCGTTCAGCAGCTCGATGCCGTCGATGCGCAGATCGAAAGCGGGAGCAGACTTGAAGTAGGATTCGTGATAGTAGCCATCGAAGATGGCGTCATATCCCTCATCACCCACGAAGTCGCCGGTCATGTCGACCAGTGCGGAGGTGACTTCCTGTCCGCCTACCGTGAACTTGGACGTATCGAACACATGGAGTTCGCCGCTCTCGATAGCAGCCTTGGCAGCCATGACGGTCTCTTCGGTGCCGGGGGCCGCGATGGCTTCGTTCAGTGCGCACAGCGCGACGTCGCCGTCCTTCAGGCCGTGACCCGTGTAGTCCGGATCGACGGTGCCGCCGTTGATGGCAGTCTCAATGACGTAGACGAAGTAGTTCGTCCAGTCGATGCGGGAGGAGCTCAGGGATGCTTCGGGCGCTACGTCGATCATGGAGATGTTGTAGCCGACGTGATAGACGCCGTTGCTCTGCGCGGTGGTCGCGGGAGTCGTGGAGTCGGAGTGCTGGGAGATCAGCACGCAGCCCTTGTCGATCAGGTCCTGCGCGGTGTTGGCTTCC
>JAFZRG010000059.1 GCA_017619985.1 Bacillota bacterium
CCTCTGCGACGCGAACCCGCCCGAGGCGCGCATCGCGCAGCTTGCGGAGCTCGCCGCGGGAACGCCCATCTTCGCAGACCCTGTGTCCGTGGCCAAGGGTGGCAAGTTCCTGTCCGTGCTGGACAGGCTGCACCTTCTGAAACCGAACCGCATCGAACTGCAGCACCTTTCCGGCCTGCCCTGCGAAACGGATGAAGAGATCCGTGCGGCGGCGGCAAGCCTGCTGGACAAAGGCCTGCAGAGTATCGCGGTTTCGCTGGGCAGCAAGGGCTGCTATTACGCGGACAGGGAAGGCAGGAGCTTTTTCCGGAGGCTGAAGCCGGTCGCTGAAATGGCGAACGCTACCGGCGCGGGAGACGCCTTCATGGCGGGACTCGCCTGCGCCTGCGCGCGCGGCGCAGGACCCGAAGACATGATAGACTACGCCCTCGCCTGCGGCCTGATCGCCGTGCAGAGCGAAGATACGATCAACCCGCGGATGTCGGACGAAGCGGTACGGAAGATATTGGAGGAAAACCATGAACTATAGAGATTATCTGGATATCAAACCCGAAGTGGCCGAAGCGCTGGCGGCAGGAAAACCCGTCGTCGCGCTCGAAAGCACGATCTTAAGCCACGGCATGCCCTACCCGCAGAACCTGGAGTTCGCAGCGAAGGTGGAGGAAGTCGTGCGGAGCGAAGGCGCGGTGCCCGCGACCATGGCGCTCATCGGCGGACGCATCAAAGTCGGCCTCGACGAAGCCGCGCTCGAAGTGATGTGCAAGGCCGAAAACGTCGGCAAAGTGAGCCGCAGAGACTTCGCGGTCTATCTGGCGGAAAAGAAGACCGGCGCCACGACCGTCGCGACGACGATGATGTGCGCGAACTTCGCAGGCATCAAGGTGTTCGCGACCGGCGGCATCGGCGGGGTCCACCGCCACGGCGAAGTGACCATGGACGTCTCCGCGGACCTGCAGGAACTGGGCAACACGCCCGTCTGCGTCGTCTGCGCGGGCTGCAAGCAGATCCTGGACATCGGACGCACGCTGGAATATCTCGAGACCATGGGCGTGCCCGTGCTCGGCAACAGAACGGGCGATTTCCCCGCCTTCTACTGCCCGAAGAGCGGTTACAAGGTGGACTACGCGGCGAAGGACGAAGCCGACATTGCCCGCATCCTGAAGACTTCTTCAGATCTTGGACTGAAAGGCGGCATGCTCGTCGGCAACCCCGTGCCGGAAGAATACGCCATGGACTTCGACTACATGGAGGGCATCATTCAGCAGGCCCTGGCCGAAGCTGAGGAGAAAGGTGTGCGCGGCAAGGAGATCACGCCTTTTCTGCTGGCGAAAGTCGTCGAGCTGACCGGCGGCGATTCGCTCGCCACGAATATCCAGCTGGCCCTGAACAACGCCCGCTGCGCCGCGAAGATCGCCGCGGAACTGGCGAAGCTGTAAGGCCTGCGGCTATTTGAAACGCAAATATAAAACCGCCCCGCGGGGCGGTTTTTGTCTGCCATTCTGCCGTGCTCAGCGCACGACACCTTTCGCGCGGAGATCCGCGATCTCCTCTGCGGAATAACCTGCCAGCGCGAGGATCTCGTCCGTATCCTCGCCGACCATGGGCGCGGGTTTGTCCTGGTCATCGCTGCGGCCCTCGAATTTGATGGGCGTACCGGGCATCGTCAGATCCGCCTGCAGCCCCGGCGTGTACATGGTCCAGAACATGTTGCGCGCCGCCAGCTGTTCGGATTGCATCACCTGATCGATAGTCTTGACCCGTCCGAACGGCACGCCGGCCCCGGTGACCCGCGCTTCGACCTCGTCCAGCGTCATGTCTTTGGCCGCCGCGAGGATGCGTTCCGTCAGCACGTCGTAATGCGCAAGCCGCTTGGAGGGCTGGTCGTAATCCGGGTCGTCCGCGAGGTCGTCCATGCCCATTGCCCGGGCGAAACTCTGCCACAGCCGGTTCGTGCCGCAGCCGATCACGAAAAAGCCGTCCTTCGCCTTGTACTGCCCCCACGGCGCGTTGGATTTGCCGCGGTTGCCGGTGCGGGTCAGCACCGTGCCGTCCAGGCTGTAAGCGAGCGGCGCGTGCTCCATCATGGCGAACAGGGAGTCCAGCATGGCCACGTCGACGTGGCTGCCCTCTCCCGTCGCTGCCCTCCTGTACAGGGCCATGCCGATGCCGATCGCGAGATAGAGACCGGAGATGGCGTCCGCGATGGCGGGGCCGACCTTCACCGGGTCATTCTCGGGATAGCCGTTGACGCTCATCAGGCCGCTCTCCGCCTGTGCCACGATGTCGTAGCACGCCAGACGGCTCTGCGGGCCGGTCAGCCCGAAACCCGTCAGCTGCGCGTAGATGATATCCGGCTTGATCTCCTTCAGCCTCTCAGAGGAAAAGCCGAGCTTTTCGAACGTGCCGGCCTTGAAGTTCTCCACGACAACGTCCGCGCCTGCGATCAGCCGGGTCAGCGCCTCCTTGCCTTCCGGCGTCTTCAGATCCAGTGCGATACCCTTCTTGTTGCGGTTGAAATAGGCGTTGTAGGCGCTGCCGCCGTTCTTCATTGGACCCCAGGAACGCGTCTGTTCGCCCGCCAGGGGTTCCACCTTCAGCACTTCCGCCCCGTGATC
>JAFZRG010000060.1 GCA_017619985.1 Bacillota bacterium
ATGTGTTCAAAGGCCTGAAGGGCAAGGGCGTGCTGACCGAGGAGGACATCAACGCCGCGATGCGCGAGGTGAAACTCGCGTTGCTCGAAGCGGACGTCAACTACAAGGTCGTCAAGGAATTCGTCGCCGACGTCAAGGAAAAGGCGCTGGGCGAAGAGGTCCTGAAGAGCCTGACTCCGGCCCAGCAGGTCGTGAAGATCGTCAACGACGAACTCGTCGCGCTCATGGGAGGCGGCAGCAGCAAACTGACGTATTCCCCGAGTGGGTTCACCACGATCCTGATGGTAGGTCTGCAGGGCACCGGTAAAACGACCACGTGCGCCAAGCTCGCTTCCTACCTGAAGAAACAGGGCAAGCATCCGATGCTGGCTGCCTGCGACGTGCAGAGACCGGCCGCCATCGACCAGCTGGAAGTCGTGGGCGGACAGGTGGACGTACCCGTGTTCTGTGACCGCGCGAGCAAGGATCCCGCCGATATCGCGGTGCGCGCGAAAAAAGAAGCGGAGCGCAGGGGCCTGGACATGCTCATCGTGGACACCGCCGGACGTCTGCATGTGGACGAAGCCCTCATGGAGGAGCTGAAAGAGGTCAAGAAAGCGGTCAAACCGCACGAGATCCTGCTCGTCGTCGACGCGATGACCGGCCAGGACGCCGTGACCGCGGCTGAGGCCTTCCACGAAGCCATGGGCATCGACGGCATCGTCATGACGAAGCTGGACGGCGACACCAGAGGCGGCGCCGCGCTCTCCGTCAAGAAGGTCACCGGACGTCCCATCAAGTTCATCGGTATGGGCGAAAAGCTCGACGCGCTCGAGCCGTTCTATCCGGACCGCATGGCAAGCCGCATCCTCGGCATGGGCGACATGCTGTCCCTCATCGAGAAGGCACAGGAAGCCGTGGACGAGGAAAAGGCCGCGGAGCTCGAAAAGCGCCTGGCGAAGAATCAGTTCACGCTGGAGGATTTCCTGGACCAGATCGGACAGATCAAGGGCATGGGCGGCCTCGGCAAGGTACTGAACATGCTGCCGGGCGTACAGGGCAAGGTCTCCGACGACGACATGGACGCGAGCGAGAAGGAATTCCGCACGATGGAAGCCATCATCCAGTCCATGACCCCGGAAGAGCGCAAGAAGCCCGACCTGCTGAACGCGTCCCGCAGAAAGCGCATCGCGGCGGGGAGCGGGGTCACCGTGTCGAAGGTCAATCAGCTCATCAAGAAATACGAAGACACGAAGAGACTGATGAAACAGCTGAACAACGGAAAATTAGGCAAGAGATTCGGAAGAAGATTTCCCGGATTTTAGAGCATAAATAAGGCAATCGATCGATATCTATAATTTTGGAGGTAACAAATGGTTAAGATCAGATTAAGAAGAATGGGTGCACACAAGAAGCCTTTCTACAGAGTGGTCGTTGCGGACCAGAGAACGGCAAGAGACGGCAGAGCCATCGAAGAGATCGGCACGTACGATCCCCTGAAGAACCCTGCCGAGATCAAGATCGACGCGGAAGCCGCCAAGAAGTGGCTGGCTGACGGCGCCGTTCCCACCGATACCTGCCGTGCACTGCTGAAGAAGGCCGGCATCCTCGAATAATCGGGGGCCCGGTATGGTAAGTCTGGTAGAAACGATCGCAAGATCGCTCGTGGATAACCCCGACGAAGTCGTGGTCCGCGAGATCCCGGGAAACGATCCGGGAGTGACTGTGGTCGAGCTGAAAGTGGCCGCTTCCGATATGGGCAAGATCATCGGCAAGCAGGGGCGCATCGTCAAGGCGCTGCGCACCGTCGTCAAGGCAGCCGCAGTCAAACAGAACAAGAAAGTCGTCGTGGAGATCGTCTCGTAGAGCGTCTCCCGGAGAAAAGGCGGGGAAGGACCCGTCTTTTTCTTTTGCGCAGGCGCACAGCATAAGCCTGATATGGTAAAATATTTAGTTAAGAAAGCGACCGGGAGAAGATATGGATATCATCAAATTAGGCAAGATCACAGCGCCGCAGGGCATCAGGGGAGAAGTCCGGGTCTATCCGTATACGGATAAGCTGACCCGCTTTTCCGAGATCGAAGCGGTCTATCTGAACGGCAGACGCTGCCGGATCCGGAAAGTCCGCTACATGAAGAACATGGCGGTTCTGAAACTCGAAGGCATCGATGACCGCAATGCGGCGGAAGCCGTGCGCAATCAGGAACTGATGCTGCCGAAGGAAGAACTCTGGGAACAGCCCGAGGATACGTATTTCGTGGATGACCTCGTCGGCTGCAGCGTCGTTTCGGAGGACGGTTCGCCCGTCGGTATGCTGAAAGCGGTCCACAGCCGCCCCGCGCAGGATCTTTACGAGATCGAAAGCGAAGACGGGAAGAGTTTTTTGATACCGGCTGTTAAAGAATTCGTAAAAGAAGTTAATGTGCCTGAAAAAAGAATCGTGATCCATATTATTGAGGGCCTATTGTAGATTTGCCGCAGGGGTGGCGTCTAAAGAGGCTCGTCGAGGACGGAGCGAGCGCCGCGACTCCTTAGTTTGTTGCGGTCGCGGACGAGCGCAGGACGAAGATGAGGATGCGTTAGACGACAGGACCCCGAAGGCAAAGCTGTGGAAAACAGAACATGAAAGTAACGATACTCACACAATTCCCCGAGATGTTCGGGCCCGTAACGACCAGCATCCTCGGCAGAGCTGCCGAAAAGGGCCTGCTGGAGATCTCCGTGGTCAACATCCGGGACTATACGGCCGATAAACACAGAAAGACCGACGACACGCCGTTCGGCGGCGGCGCCGGCATGGTCATGACTCCGCAGCCCGCCTTCGACGCGCTGCGCGCCTGCGGCGCGGAAGGCAAGCGCATCCTGTACATGTCGCCGAGAGGCCCCGTGCTCGACCAGACGCTTGCGGAGGACCTCGCGTCCGAAGAGGAATTCTTTATCCTGTGCGGTCACTACGAAGGCGTGGACGAGCGCATCCTGCAGGCCTGGAACATGGAGGAGGTCTCCATCGGCGACTATATCCTGACAGGCGGCGAGCTGGCCGCCATGGTGCTCGTGGACTGCGTCTCCCGCCTGATCCCCGGCGTGCTGGGGAGCGGCGACTCGCTTTCGGAGGAGTCCATCTACAGCGGTCTGCTCGAATATCCGCAGTATACGAAGCCCCGCAGCTACGAAGGGCTCGACGTGCCGGAAGTTTTGTTCAACGGCAATCATAAGCTGATCCACCTCTGGCAGTACGAACATTCTTTGCGGCTGACGGCGGAACGCAGGCCGGACCTGCTGCAGCGCTATCTGGAAAGCGGCCCGGAACTGACGAAAGACGAAAAAAAGATCCTGGAAAGGGTATTGCAGGAAACACAAAGTATTGAATACCGTAAGGAATAATGGTACAATATTTTGTATGAATAAGAGGGGAAAGAGGACAGCCGGCATCATCGCCGCCATCGTGTTTTTCATCGCGGTCGCGGCGCTGTATGGATATATTTACGTCGTGCCTTCCGTTACGGGGGCGCTCACACCGACTGCGATCGCCCGGTACGGCGAGATGCAGACGGCGAATCCCGCGCAGTGCATCGTCTTCCGCAGAGAAAAAGTGATCACCGCGGAACAGAGCGGCAACGCGGGGTATTATGTGGACGAAGGAGCGAAGACCCGTCTCGGGGTCAAGGTGGCGGACGTCTATCCGGCATCCGGTTCCGGCGTCGGCTATTTCATGGAAACGACCGGGATCGTCAGCTACTGGTACGACGGCTACGAAGACTCGTTCGATCCGGATATGCCGGAGACGATCACGCTCGACTGCTTCCCTTCGCAGGAAGAAGACGCAGAGCAGCCTCCCGAGCCTGAATCGGTCCGTACGTCCGACAAGCAGGAAGGGGATCCTCTGTATAAGATCATCACTTCGGATATCTGGTATCTGGCGCTGAAGATCGATTCGCAGTACATGGACCGCTATTCCATCGGGTCACGCATCGAAGTCAGTTTCGACAATGCGACCGTGGACGCGTCGGTCACCCGCATCACGCAGTACGAGAACGCGTGGGTGGTCCTCGCCAGTACGAACCGGTATTACGAGGATTCGGCGAAGCTCCGCTTCTGCGATGTGACCATCATCACGGAAGACCATACCGGTCTGCTCATCCCTACGACCGCAAGGGCGATGCAGGAGCAGGAAGACGGTTCCATGACGGAGGGCGTCTACGTGAAGAACATCCGCGGGGACTACGTGTTCCGGCGCATCAGCGTTCTTGCGGAAGACGAGGAGAGCGGAGAGACCCTGGTCGCAGCCGATACGTTCTACGAAAAGGACGAAGAGGGCGAGACGGTGCAGGTCAGCACGATCGGCGTGTACGACGAAGTGCTGCGCGACGCCGGCGGTCTGAGTGACGTCAATGTGACGGAGGACGACGAACCCGAAGAGGAGGAGATCGTCTTCGAATGGGAAAAGGTGAAGGAAGAATCACAGCCGGAACCTGAGAAGCCTGAAGAAGGTGAATAGCATGAGTATTACACAGAACATCGCGGATATCCGCAGCCGCATCGCGGAAGCTGCGAAGCGCAGCGGCAGGTCTCCGGACGACATCCTGCTGATCGCGGTCACGAAGCTGCACGAACCGGACGAGATCGAAGAGGCGATCGCGACGGGCGTAACGGATATCGCTGAGAATAAAGTGCAGGAGATCCAGAAGAAATACGATCAGATCGTTTCTCCCGTCCGTTGGCATCTCATCGGCCACCTGCAGACCAACAAGGTAAAATACATCATCGACAAGGTCGTGATGATCCATTCGGTCGACAGCCTGAAGCTCGCCGAGGAGATCGACAAGAGAGCCGCGGCGGCAGGAAAGACGATGGACGTGCTGCTGCAGGTCAACGCGGCGCACGAGGAAAGCAAGTTCGGCCTGGATCCGAAGGACGTTCCGCAGGTCATGCAGGACATCCTGGACACCTGTCCGAACGTCAGGATACGCGGCCTGATGCACATGGCGCCCTGGTCGGAGGACCCCGAGGAGATCCGGCCGTATTTCAAGGAAGTCAAAGACCTGTTCGACACGCTGTCGGGAGTGCAACATCCCAATTCGGATTTCAAGTATCTGTCCATGGGGATGAGCCACGATTTCGAAACGGCGATCGAAGAAGGAGCAAATATCGTAAGAATCGGAACGTCGATCTTCGGCGAGAGAGATTACAGCAAGAAAATGGGAGGAATGTAACATGGGCTTTATGGATAAGTTTAAGGAAGTCATCGGCATCGAAGAGGTCGAAGACGACGAAGTGGAAGAGGTCGAAGAAAAGGAAAACAAGCCTCTCGTTCCGCGTCAGAGCGCAGTATCCGCACCTGCGTCGCGTCCTTCTTCCGCGTCTTCCGCTGCCGCTGCGAAGACGCCCCAGTCCGGCAACCGCTTCACCAGCGCCATGAAGATGGTCGTCATCGAGCCGCAGGGATTCGACGAAAGCCCCAAGCTCGTCGACAACCTGAAGGCCAAGAAGCCGGTCATCATCAACCTCGAGAACCTCGAGACGGATACGGCGCGCAAGATCTTCGATTTCCTGTCCGGCGCCACGTATGCGCTGAACGGCAACGTGCAGAAGGTCGCGAACAACATTTTCGTCTTCGCTCCCGAAAACGTGAGCGTGGATTACAAGAACGAACAGAAAGCATCCGAAAGAGCTGCGGAAGGCATGAAGAGCCCCTGGAGATAGACTACGATGATCACACCACTCGACATTCAGAACAAGGAATTCAGCAGAGCCGTTCGCGGCTACAACCAGGAGGAAGTCGATCTCTTCCTGGATCAGATCATGGCGGATTACAACAGCCTGCTCACGGAGAACGAACAGCTGAAAAAGCAGCTGGAGGAGACGAAGGGAAAGGTCGAGAGCTATAAGGATACGGAAGGCGCCGTGCTGAAGACGCTGGAAGCCGCCAAATCCCTGATGAACGACATCTCCGCCAGCGCGGAGAAGCGCGCCAGCATCCTGCTCAAGAACGCGGAACTCGACGCGGATCTCAAGCAGAGACAGGCCAAGGACAACGTGGAGCGGCTCAAGGAGGAAGAAGCCAGGCTGAACGCCCGCGTTTCTTCCATGAAGGTCAAGTTCCGCAGTTTCCTCGAAAGCGAACTCGAGCGCTTCGACTCGCTCTCGGACGACATTTTCGGCATCCCCGACGGCAGCTTTCTGAAGGATGACGACGGGACGATCGTCCGCACGAAAATTGCTCCGGCGGTATCGCAGTCAGACGATCTGTTCAAGACGATCGTAAACGTCAAGACGGAAAGCAAGGACGAGTCTCTGTAGTGTTCTGGGCCGTCGTACTGCTCTGCGTCTGCGTCGACCAGCTGACGAAGGCAGGGATCGCGCGGTCCATGGAACTGGGTTCCACGAGGCCGCTCATCCCGGGCGTTCTCGACTTTACGTACACGCACAATACCGGAGCGGCATTCAGCATACTGACAGGCAGGCAGACGTTCCTGATCGCGGTCACGGCTGTCGTCATGATAGCGATGGTCATCTACGTGATCCGCAAAGGGAAAGATATCTTTCTTCCTGAAAAGATCGCGCTGGCTCTGATCGTCGGAGGCGGCCTGGGCAACCTGATCTGCCGCATCGCGCGCGGCTACGTGATCGATTTTATCAACATCCACATCCTGCCCATTTTCAACGCGGCGGACATCTGCGTCTGCTGCGGATGCGCGCTGCTCGTTCTTTCCGTCCTCATACTGGAACCCCGCTGCGGCGCAGCGAAGGAAGGATCCGATGAACGAAGAAGCGACAGTTAGATTCCTCATAGATGAAGAGCACGCCGGGCTCAGGGCTGACGGCGTGCTTTCTCAGCTTTTTGAAGAGGCGAGCAGGAGCTACGTGCAGAAACTCATCGCCGGCGGACACGTCTTCTGCGACGGAAAACCGCTCCTTTCCAAGAAGGAAAAGCTGAAGGAGGGCAGCGAGATCACGATCGAGCTGCCGCCTGCCGTGCCCTGTGAAGCGGTCCCCCAGGACATACCGCTCGATATCGTCTACGAAGACGATGACCTCGTCGTGGTGAATAAACCGAAGGGCATGGTCGTGCATCCGGCGGCCGGCAATCCGGACGGAACGCTTGTGAACGGCCTGCTGTATCACTGCGGCGCGCTTTCATCCATCAACGGCGTCGAGCGGCCTGGCATCGTCCACCGCATTGACAAGGATACGTCCGGCCTTCTGGTCTGCGCGAAGACCGACGCCGCGCATCGCGGTCTGGCGCAGCAGATGGCGGATCACGCCTGTACCCGCCAATACCGGGGCGTCGTGTTCTACGGCTTCCGCGAGACATGCGGAACGGTCGACGCTCCCATCGGCCGTGACCCGTCCAACCGCCTCCGCATGGCCGTCGTTCCCGGCGGCAGAAGGGCGGTCACACACTGGCGCGTTTCCGAGGAATTCAGCGGGTTCACCGAGATCCGCGCGCGGCTCGAGACCGGCCGGACGCACCAGATCCGCGTGCATATGGCGTCCATCCATCATCCGCTGCTTGGCGATACGGTCTACGGCCCGCAGAAGCAGCCCTACAGCCTGCAGGGCCAGATGCTGCACGCCGAGATCCTGGGATTTCAGCACCCGGTCACGGGACAGTACATGGAATTCAAGGCGGATCCCCCGCAGGAATACCTGCAGATCCTGGAGAAACTGAGGAACAGAAAATGAAGAGAAAGTTGAAACCGGGTACGATGCTGTACCCGCTGCCCGCCGTTCTCGTAACAGGCGGAGATATGGAACATTCCACGGTGATGACGGCTGCCTGGACCGGCATCGTCAATTCCGATCCTCCCATGACGTACGTCTCCATCCGCCCCGAGCGCTACAGCTATGACATCATCAAGGACGCAGGGGAGTTCGTCATCAATCTGACGACGGCGGATATGGCGAAGGAAGTCGATTACGCAGGGTGCGTATCCGGCAGAAAGGAAGACAAATTCGAAACGCTCGGGTTCGTCAAGGAACCATGCGAGGCCGTCAAGGCGCCGATGATCGCGCAGTGTCCGGTCAGCCTGGAATGCCGCGTGACGGAGACGAAGGATCTCGGCAGCCATACGATGTTCCTGGCAGAGATCGTGTGCGTTCACGCCGACGAAAAGCTGTTCGATAAAAACGACCGCATCTGTCTGGAAAAGGCGGGCTTCCTCGCGTATCTCCACGGCACGTACATGCCGCTTGGAAGCAAAAAGATCGGCTCGTTCGGCTATTCGGTCATGAAGCCGAAAACGCAGAAAAAGAAGGCTGCCGAGAGCCGGAAGATGTCTCTCATGAAGAGCAAAAGCAAAGGAAAGGATCCGAAAAAGAAAGAGTCTGTTTTTACGGGAAAGAGCAGGCTCGTTTCGAAAGATTGAAGCGCATATAACAGGAAAAGCCGCCTCCGGTCAGGGCGGCTTTTTAGTTCTTCTCGGCTACGGGAGCTACCTACTTTCCATATCAAGATTAACCGGAATGCTGTTGGTAAATATTGTAATACCAAAATATGGAAATGTCAACAGCTCCGCAGACTATTCTTTTCCGGGATCCATCGGGTCGACCCAGACCGTGCGGTTGTTCGTAAAGATCACCATGCCCGGTTTCGCGCCGGCCGGTTTCTTGACGTAGCGAAGCGGCACATAATCCACCGGCACGTTCTGCGAATCTCTGCCCTTGGAGAACCATGCGGCGACCGCGGCAGCCTGGTAGATCTCTTCCTCGCCGGGCGTATCTCCGTTCATGAACAGCACGACGTGTGACCCGTGGATATCCTTGGTATGCAGCCAGTAATCGGTCTTTCCGCCGACTTTGAACGTGATGTAGTCGTTCTCGCTGTTGTTGCGTCCGACAGCGATCTCCCTGCCGCAGGGCAGGGTGAAGCGGCGCGGTTTCGGCTTCGCCTTGGCCGCGGCTTTCTTGCGGTCCTTGACCTGGCGTCCCCGCAGATATCCTTCGCGGATGAGTTCGTCCCGGATGAGCTCCATCTCTTCGTACGACGACGCCAGCGAGATCTGGTCGCGCACGGTGCTCAGGTATTCGATGTCCTTTTCGCACTCCTCCAGCTGGATGAGCTTTTCTTTCTTTCCGGTCTTCGCCTTGGCGTATTTTTTATAATAATTCTGCGCGTTGCGGGCAGGGGAGAATCGTTCGTCCAGTTCGATCGTCACGCGCTGCTCGTCGTAATAGCTGGTCACGGTGACCGCCTTATCGCCCGTTTTCGCGAGGTGAAGGTTCGCGTTGAGCAATTCACCCTTCAGCCGGTAAACATCTGCGTTTTCGGCCTTTCTGATGTCTTCGAGCAGCCTCTGTTTCTTCAGGAGGAGTTTGTCCGTGAGCGAAGCGACACTTTTGGCGAAGCTCTCGCTCTTCTGCATCACGCGGTTCGTTTCTTTCCGGTGGGAATAGAAGTAGTCGAGCGCATCGCCGGGCTCGTCGAAACGCATGACTTCGCAGGCCTGCGCCAACCGCTTCATCGGAATGACGTGCACGTCGACGGGGCGGCCGTTCGCATCGCAGTAGACTGCCGGAGAGATCCGGCCGGCAAGCACGTCATCCCGCGCCTGCAGCAGCGCGGGGATATCGTCTTCATATTCATCCGTGACGGATGCGCTCAGGCCCTGGATCTGCTTTACGTCTGAAACGCTGCCCGCCGCTGCCGTCCAGAGGTCGATGCGGTCCTGGGGCGGGGGGGAGACGTACGTCATGCCCGGCAGGATCTGCCGGTAGCGGTTGACGTCGATGGAGATGCGCTTGATCGCATCGATGATCCTTCCCGAAGCCTCGTCCGCGAGGATGAGGTTGCTGTGTTTGCCCATGAGTTCGCAGATCAGCAACTTGTTGACAGAATACCCCATTTCGTTAATGGTCTCGAAATGGAATTCCAGGATGCGTTCCGTCGCCGGCTGGGTCACGCCGAGGATGCGTCCGCCCTGCAGGTGCTTGCGCAGCAGCATGCAGAAATTCGGGGCTTCGGCAGGGTTTTCGTAGCTCAGCTTCGTATAATGCACGCGCGCTCCCTGCGGAGAGGTGCAGATGAGCAGTTTTCTGCGCTGGCCGCTCACCGGCGCGTAGATCTGCAGGATGACCGTGTCCGCTTCCGGCTGGGTCACGCGTTCGACTTTCGCGCCTTTCAGCTCCGTATCCAGTTGTCTGGCGATCGTTCCCGCCAGGAATCCGTCGTATGCCATAAGTTCCTCGTACGGAATGTTTCTTCTACCGCGTTTTTATGCTAAAATCGTATTCATAATAACACGGATACGGCGTTTGAGCCAAAGCAAATCGCGTGTTGGAAAGAGGAGAATATGGCAAAGAGCATGACAGGCTTCGGCAGAGGCGTCTACGAGGACGAACTGCGGAGCGTAACGGTGGAACTCCGTTCCGTCAATCACAGGTATTCCGACATCACGGTCAAGATGCCGCGCAGATACCAGTTCGCGGAGGACGCGATCAAGGCGATCGTGAAGGGCGTCGCGCCCAGAGGAAAGATCGACGTGTTCGTGAACGTGGACAACATCGCCGCGGACGATACGGCTGTCGAGCTGAACCCCGCGCTGGCAAAGCGCTATTACGAGACGCTGCAGGCTCTGCGGCAGGAGATCCCGGAGCTCGCCGGAGAACCGACGCTTGCGATGATCGCGAACTTCCCGGACGTCGTAAAATCCGCGGCGGCGGAGGAAGACGAGGAACTGGTCCTGAAAGCGCTGAGCGAGGCAACGAAGGAAGCCGCAGCCAATCTGGACGCCATGCGGGTCACGGAAGGCGCGAAGCTGATGGAGGACATCCTGCAGCGCGGCCGTCTGATCGAAGAGACCGTGAACGGCATCGAAGCTTATGCGCCGGAAGTGGCGAAGAATTACACAGCAAAGCTGAAGGAGCGCATCCGCGATCTGCTGGGCGACGACGTGGTCATCCCTGAAGACCGCATCCTGCTGGAAGCGGCAGTCTTCGCGGACAAATCGAACATCACGGAGGAGATGGTCCGCCTGAAGAGCCACTGCAGCCAGCTGCGCGCCATCGCCGCGGATACGGCCGGCCCGATCGGAAAGAAACTGGATTTCCTCGTGCAGGAGATGAACCGCGAATCCAATACCATCGGGTCAAAAGCGAACGACATCCACATAACGAACGACGTGCTGCTGCTGAAGGCGGAGATCGAGAAGATCCGCGAGCAGGTGCAGAATATCGAATAGCATCTTGCAGTTCTCGCGAAAAAGATCTATACTGAATTGTTTCGAAGAGGAATAGCGATGAAACAAGGCAAATTATTCGTATTTTCCGGCCCGTCCGCGACAGGAAAGGGCACGATCTGCAGGGAGCTGCTCAAGGATCCCGACACCTGGCTGTCCGTGTCCTACACGACCCGCGAACCGCGGGAAGGCGAGGAGCACGGCGTCCACTATTTCTTCGTGACCCGCGAGGAATACGACAGAACGGTGGAAGAGGACGGTTTCCTGGAGCACGCCGAGATCTACGGCAACGCCTACGGAACGCCGAAACGCTATGCGCTGGAGCACATGGCGGCCGGCGAGGACGTCATCCTCGAGATCGAGATGCAGGGCGCGCTGCAGATCAAAAAAGCCTATCCCGAGGCCGTGCTGATCTTCGTGCTCCCGCCCAGCCTCAAAGAGCTGAGGAACCGCATCCGCAAGCGCGGATCGGAGACGGAGGAGCAGATCGCCGCGCGCATGGAAAAGACGCTCTCGGAGATCGAACTGCTGCCGGAATACGACTATTTCCTCATCAACGACGACTTGGATGAGGCGATCGAGACCGCCCGTTCCATCATGAAGGCAGAACACTGCAAAACGGCAGGGACCTGTCAGGCCCTGATCGATCAATACAAGGAGGAACGCTAGATGTTATTATATCCGTCCGTAGACCTGCTCAAGACGAAGGTCGACAGCAAATACACCCTGGTGATCATGGCGGCGAAGCGGGCCAGAGACCTAGTCGACGGCAAGCCGATGCTCATCAACGTGGACAGCAACAAGCCCATCTCCATCGCGACGGCGGAGATCGCAGACGACCTGATCTCCTACAAGAGAGCGGAATAGTCTCAGCTGTTGAAAACGCAAAGAAAAAACGGGCCTTTTCAGGTCCGTTTTTGCATGGTGCCGGCGGCGGGGGTCGCCGTCTGGGGCCCCAACCCCATACTGTTCAGCCTCGCTGTCGGCTCGGCTCAAAACGGTCCGCCGGACCGTTTTGCCCTCCCGGGTCCGACCCCCTTGCCTAAGATGCCAAAAGACCCCTCGAGGGGGTCTTTCATCATCTGGTGCCGGCGGCGGGGGTCGAACCCGCACGGTGTCGCCACCGCGGGATTTTGAGTCCCGTACGTCTGCCAATTCCATCACGCCGGCGCTACCCGATTATGGTATCACTTCAGCGGCAGAAAAACAAGGGCATAAAAATGCTCTAAACCCTAAAAATGTATTGATTTTACGGCACATTAGTCTATAATATTATTGTTAATTTTACTTAGGAGGAAATCCATGCCTGAATTTGTACCCCAGATCATTATGATCGTCGCGCTTTTCGCGATCATGTATTTTATGCTCATCCGTCCGCAGAAGAAAAAGGACGACGAAGTGCGCAAGATGAGAGAGAGCCTCAAGGTCGGAGACGAGATCCTGACCATCGGAGGCATCTACGGCAAAGTTGTCCGCATCAAGGACGACAGGCTCACGATCCAGGTCGGTGCGGACCGCACGAAGATCGACATCGCAAAGTGGGCGGTCAACAATATCGAGAAGCCGACCGAAGGCAAGGGCGGCAAGGACGCGGCGGAAGACAGGAAGGTCACGCCGAAGAACATGAAGAAACTGGGCGAGAAGGCCGAAGCTGAAGTCGAAGAGGCTGTCGCTGAGGTCGTCGAGGATGCTCAGGAATAGTTCAGGGGAATAAATACATGCAGGGCATGTGTGCACGCCGCACATGCCTTGTTTTTGTAAAGGGAAAGAGCAAAAAATGAAGAAAATTCTATCCATCATCATCGTGATCATCATGATCCTCGGCTGGATCTTTTCGGTCAACGGCTTCGGGGAAGGCGGTTCCGTTGCGGACCGCATGAAGCTCGGCCTCGACATGATCGGCGGCGTATCCGTCGTTCTGGAGGCCGATACCGATGCGACCGGAAGCGAACTGAAATCGCTCATGGATCAGGTGCAGGCGGTCATGGAAAGACGTGTGAACGAGATGGGTCTTTCCGAGCCTGTCATCACCGTCGAGAACGAGAACCGCATCCGCATCGAGCTGCCGGGCGCGCAGAACGCGCAGGAAGCCATCGAGTCCATCGGCAAGACGGCGCAGCTGTCGTTCCGCACGGCGGACAATCAGGTCGTCGTGACCGGCGAGAACGTCAGGAACGCGACCGCGGAAGTCTATCAGGGTACGCAGAGCAACCTGATCGGCACGTATTCGGTCCACCTCGAATTCGACTCCGCCGGAACGGATGCGTTCGCGGAAGC
>JAFZRG010000061.1 GCA_017619985.1 Bacillota bacterium
ATATGGAATTCAAAGCATTGCAGGCGGAAATGATCAAGGCGCTCAAAGCCGGTCAGAAAGAAAGAAAAGAATCCATCTCGCTGCTCGTGGCAGCGGTCAAGAGAATGGCCATCGACGCAGGCTGCCGTGACGACATCCCCGAAGACATGGTCACGCAGGCCATCCTGAAGGAAGTCAAGAGCGCGAAGGAGCAGATCGACACCTGCCCGCCCAGCCGTCAGGATCTGCTGGAGGAATACAAGGCGCATCTGGCGGTCATCGAGGAGTTCGCTCCGAAGATGCTGTCCGCCGAGGAAGTCGAAGCGCTGCTCAAGGAGAAGTACGCCGAAGTGATCGCCACGAAGAACAAGGGCATGATCATGAAGACCGTCATGGCCGACCTCAAGGGCAAGGCCGACGGCAAAGTGATCTCCGGCGTCGTAGCCAAACTGTGCCAGTAACCATGGAACTCATCTATCCCGAAGAAAAATACCTGGCGTCCTACGCTGAAGCCTATGAAGAAGATATGGCCACGAATCCGATCGAGCTGCAGATGCTGCAGCCGCCGGAAGGCGTGGTCGAACGCGCCGAGATGGAACGCCGCGGCGAAGGGCTGCCGGAAGGTTACGTGCCCGCCACCACGCTGTGGCTGGTCGACAGTGACAAGTTCATCGGCCGGGTCAACATCCGCCACTGGCTCGTTCCTCACCTGGAACAGTTCGGCGGCCACATCGGCTACATGATACGCCCGTCCGAACAGGGCAAGGGCTACGGCAGGATGCAGCTGGCCATGGCGCTCGACTGGGTCCGCAAAAACCTCGATCTCGACCGCGTGCTGGTCACCTGCGACGACGACAATATCCGCTCCGCGCGGGTCATCGAGGCGAACGGCGGGGTGCTCGAGAACAAGGTCGAGAACTTCGAGTTCGGCAAGACGGTCCTGACCCGCAGATACTGGATCGAATTATAAACAAAACCCCTCCGGATCCGTTCCGGAGGGGCCTTTGCTTTCTCTATCCCAATCGTGTGATCTTACTCCATCAGCTGGCGGTCCTTTTCCAGCGCTTCCTTCTTGCCGTGGATGCGGCCGAGGGCGTACATCAGGAGCGTCGCGCAGAGCAGATTGACCCAGCCGATGCCGTTCCCGTTGATGCTGTTCAGGATCCCCATGACCAGATTCAGCCCGCCGATGACCGTCAGCATCTTGCCGATCCGGTCGAGATGCGCGATGCGCGAATCGATGTCGGAATACAGGTCGAACGCGCCGTCCGCAGCCTTCTTGCGGAAATAGATCCACGCCATCATGCGTCCCACGAATTCCGCGCCGGTCTCTTCCATGAAAGCGACGTACGATTCGTCATACGGCCGCATCTCCAGGCGCACCGTATATTCGCCCGGCTCGCAGCGTCTGAAGTGATACGTGCACCAGCCCACGCCGTCCAGCACCCAGCCCTGCAGCGCCATCTCGTTCAGCCAGCGTTCTTCTTTTTCAAAATCCCATACCCAGAACCATTTTCTGATCGTCTTTCTCTCGCTCATTTTATCTCTCCTCCCAGGATGCGTTCCCCGTTGTCCGCCAGCTCGCGCAGCCGTTCCACTTCTTTTTCCAATACCCTGCGTCCCTGTGCCGTCAGCTGATATTCTTTCTTTCTGCTGCCCTCTTCCACCGGCAGCTGTTCGATCCACCCTTTGTCGACCATGGCGCCCAGCGCTCCGTAGAGCGTGCCTGCCGCCAGCCTCACCCTGCCTTTTGACAGTTCCTCCGCCTGCTGCATGATCCCGTAGCCGTGCTGCGGACTGACCAGCGAGAGGAGGATGTAATAAGTGGATTCTGTCAATGCTATGTTGTCGATCATACCCCTTTTTCCTTTCTATCGCGATCCGTTATATCGTCGCTCGATATATCGTGACTAGAGTATATCGTGACCCGATATAGTTGTCAATCCCTTTTTCAAAACTTTTTGAAAATAAAAAACCGGGGCCAAAAGCCCCGGTCGAATAAAACGTTTCAGTATTCCCCGCTATCGACAGAATCGTCGTGTTCGGCATACAGGTGGTATTTCTTCAGCATATCCGCGTCGCAGGCCGAAGCGTGGGACGCGCCGAGATCCATCATGTCGCCGCGGCGGAGGATCTTCGCTTCCTCCCGCATCTGACGCGCGAGCCAGTCGTGCTCGCGGTCGTCCTTCATGAAGGTCTCCGCAAGGCTGCCGCCCGCTTCCGCCTTCGGGGAAGCGCTTGTCTTGCCCTTTCCGGGAGACGCCAGGGGTTTTACGAGCCTGCGCTGGGTCTGCGTGCTTTGCCGCTGCCGCAGCCAGGCGTTCGGGTCACCCTGCGTGTTTCCGCGGCCCTGCTGCTTCGCTGCCTTGCCGATCCTCGACAGGACCAGCAGGATCACGAGCAGCGGAAGAAGAGACATGATGAAGGCGAAAATTCCGGCAAAGATTTCCATGATGCCTCCTATCCCTTATTCACCCTTGGCTTCGCCGGGTTCCTTGACGACTGCGGACAGCGCACCGAGCGTGCCGGCGAGGTTGGCGATGTCGGAGGGCACGATGATCTTCGTGGCCTGGCCGTCCGCCATCTTCTCGGCAGCCTTGTAACTCTCCATCGTCAGATAACCTGCGGACGGGGACGCATCGTTGATCATGCGGATACCTTCCGCTCTGGCCTTCTGGACGGCGAGCAGGGCTTCCGCTTCACCTTCCGCTTCGCGGATGCGCTGCTGTTTGACAGCTTCCGCGCGCAGGATCGCAGCCTCTTTTTCACCTTCTGCCAGCGTGATGGCGCTCTGCTTCTTACCTTCGGCGGTGAGGATCGCTTCTCTCTTTTCACGCTCCGCCTTCATCTGCTTCTCCATCGCTTCCTGGATGCTTCTGGGCGGCGCGATGTTCTTGACTTCCACGCGGCTGACCTTGATGCCCCACTTGTCGGTGGCGTTGTCCAGGATGGCGGTGATGCGGCTGTTGATGTCGTCGCGGCTCGTCAGCGTTTCGTCGAGGGTCATGGAACCGATGATGTTACGAAGGGTCGTAGCGGACAGGTTCTCGATCGCGGCGATCGGGCGCTCCACGCCGTAGGCGAACAGCTTGGCGTCGAAAATGTAGAAGAACACGACGGAGTCGACCATCATGGTGACGTTATCCTTCGTGATAACGGGCTGCGGTTCGAAGTCCGCGACCTGCTCCTTCAGGGAGACTTTCTTGACGACCCTGTGGATGATGGGCAC
>JAFZRG010000062.1 GCA_017619985.1 Bacillota bacterium
ACCACGTTGATAGGTCGGAGGTGTAAGCATGGCGACATGTTGAGCTGACCGATACTAATAGGTCGAACACTTGACCAATGGTTTTTGATCTTTGAGCATTGTTTAGTTTTGAAGGTACAATCCATATCTTCACAGAAAATCTGGTTGCAATATCGTTGGGGTCACACCTGTTCCCATCCCGAACACAGTAGTTAAGCCCTTCAGAGCCGATGATACTTGGTGGGAAGCTGCCTGGGAAAGTAGGACGCAGCCGGTTTTTTGGTCCCATGGTCAAGCGGTTAAGACACGGCCCTTTCACGGCCGTAACCGGGGTTCGATTCCCCGTGGGGCTACCAGACGAGCCGTACGAAAGTGCGGCTCTTTTCATAAGTTTATAAGGGTCAGAAAGCAGGCGAAACGATGGCGGAACTTACATTCAAACCTTACGAAGCGGAAGACGCGAAGACTCTTTTAGGACTTTTCTACGAGATGGCCGAGTATGAAGGCATTCTGGACCAGCTCCGGGCAACGGAAGAAGACCTGAAGCGCTGGATCCTGGACGAAAAGATGCTCCACATGCGCCTGATCCAGGAAGACGGCGTCTCGATCGGCTATGTCTGCTGGTATTACAACTTCTCTTCCTTCCTCTGCAAGCCCGGGCTCTATCTCGAGGACGTGTATATCCAGCCTGCGCACCGCGGCAAGGGATACGGGACGGAAGCGCTGAAGATGCTGGCGAGGACAGCGGTCGAAAAGAACTGCGAACGCTTCGAATGGGTGTGCCTGGACTGGAACGAGTCCGCGCTGAAGGTCTACGACGGCATCGGCGCCAAGCGGACCGGTTTTCTGCTGCTGCGCATGGACGGCGAGCGCCTGAAGGAGTTCGCGAAGGCGTGACCCTTGCAAATTCAAGTTGTGCGGCTGTGGTGAAACTGGCAGACACGCAGGATTTAGGTTCCTGTGGGAGACCGTGCAGGTTCGAGTCCTGTCAGCCGCACCAGGCAGAAAGGATGCTTCGGCGTCCTTTTTGTTTTACGCTTGACAAATACCCGCAGGGGGTATATAACTATGACGGAACATAAATACCCACCAGGGGTATATGAAAGGATAAACCGTTATGGACGAAAAGAAAACGTGCTGCTGCGAGGGTCACCGCACGAAAGAACGCGGTGAAAAGGAATACAAAGACCTGATGAACCGCCTTAAGCGCATCGAAGGACAGGTGCGCGGTGTCGAGAAGATGCTGGAGGAAGGCGCATACTGCCCTGACATCATGGTGCAGGTGTCCGCGATCAACTGCGCGCTCAACAGCTTCAATAAAGTGCTGCTGTCATCCCATATGAAGAGCTGCGTCGTGGAGGACATCCGGGACGGCAAGGGCGACGAAGCCATCGACGAGCTGGCAGCCCTGCTGCAGAAAGTCATGAAGTAGGGAACGGCATGGAACAATATAACGTTACCGGCATGAGCTGCGCTGCCTGCAGTGCCAGAGTGGAGAAAGCCGTGGGCAAGGTCCCCGGGGTCACGGGCTGCTCCGTCAGCCTGCTGACGAATTCCATGGGCGTGGAAGGAACGGCGGCTCCTGCCGACATCATCAAAGCGGTCACGGACGCAGGGTACGGCGCTTCGCTGAAAGGGGCAACCCGGGGCGGCGTCCGGACAGGATCCGCATCCGCTGCGGACGAAGATGCTCTGAAGGATACGGAAACGCCGAAGCTGAAAAAAAGGCTCATCCGCTCCGTCATCGTGCTGCTCGTGCTCATGTATTTCTCCATGGGTCACATGATGTGGGGCTGGCCCGCTCCCGCGGCGTTCGACAACCACGTGTTTTTAGGCACGTTCGAGATGCTGCTGGCCATCGTGTGCCTCATCATCAACGGCAGGTTCTTCACGTCCGGTTTCGGTGCGCTGCGGCACGGCGCGCCGAACATGGACACCCTCGTCGCGCTCGGGAGCACCGCGAGTTTCGGCTATTCGCTGTTCGAACTGTTCGCGATGATCCTGGCGCAGGGAAACGGCGATCATGAGACCGTCATGCGCCTTGGCATGAACCTCTATTTCGAGTCCGCGGCCATGATCCCGACGCTCATCACCGTGGGCAAGATGCTGGAGGCGAGGTCGAAAGGCCGTACGACGGACGCGCTCAAAGGCCTGATGAAGCTCGCTCCGAAGACTGCCGTGCTCTGGAAGGACGGGGCGGAGCAGGAGGTGCCGATCGAAGACGTACAGGTCGGCGATATCTTCGTCGTCCGTCCGGGCGGATCCGTGCCCGTGGACGGCATCATCACGGAAGGATCCACCGCGGTCGACGAATCCGCGCTCACCGGCGAGAGCATTCCGGTCGATAAGGAAGAAGGCGATCTCGTCTCCGCGGCGACGGTCAATCAGTCCGGCTACGTCCGCTGCCGCGCGACGCGCGTCGGAGAAGACACGACCCTGTCGCAGATCATCAGGACCGTTTCGGACGCGGCCGCGACCAAAGCGCCGCTGGCGCGCATCGCGGACAGGGTGTCCGGCGTATTCGTTCCGGCGGTCATCGGTATCGCCCTCGTGACCCTCGCAGGCTGGCTCCTGGCCGGAAGACCGTTCAGTTTCGCCATCGCCCGGGCCATCTCGGTGCTGGTCATCAGCTGTCCGTGCGCACTGGGCCTCGCGACCCCCGTGGCCATCATGGTCGGCAGCGGCATGGGCGCGAAGAACGGCATCCTGTACAAGACTGCAGCTTCGCTGGAGGCGGCTGGCAGAGCGCAGACGGTCGCGCTCGATAAGACCGGCACGATCACGGAAGGACAGCCGAAACTCACGGATCTGTTCCCCGCGGAAGGGGTGAGCGAAGAGGAACTGCTTGCGAAAGCAGCAGCTCTGGAGAGCCGCAGCGAGCACCCGCTGGCAAAGGCAGTGCTGAAGGCTTACGCGGAAAAGACGGAAGAACTGCCTGCGGAAGTTTCGGACTTCACCGCGCTTCCCGGCAACGGCCTGACGGCGGTCCTGGACGGCAGCACGCTCACCGGCGGCAGCCTGAAGTTCCTGCAGCAGACCTGCCGTGTCGACGCGGCTCTGGTGCAGAAGGCGGAAGAGCTGGCGCAGCAGGGAAAGACACCGCTGCTGTTCGCCGAAGACGGTAAGATGCTCGGCATCGTTGCCGTGGCGGATACGATCAAGGACGATTCGAGGCAGGCGGTAAAGGAACTGCAGGGCATGGGCCTGGACGTGGTCATGCTCACCGGCGACAACGAGCGCACCGCGAAGGCGATCGGCGCGCAGGCGGGCGTTGACCGGGTCATCGCGGGGGTGCTGCCCTCGGAGAAGGCGAAGGTGATCGAAGACCTGAAGAAGGACGGCAAGGTGATCATGGTCGGCGACGGCATCAACGACGCGCCTGCCCTGACGACGGCGGACACCGGCATCGCGATCGGAGCCGGTACGGACGTGGCGATCGACGCGGCCGATATCGTGGTCATGAAGAGCCGCCTGACGGACGTTTCCGCGGCCATCCGCATGAGCCGCGCCACGATACGCAACATCCACCAGAACCTGTTCTGGGCGTTTTTCTACAACGCGGTCTGCATTCCGCTGGCCATCGGGCTGTACGGGATCGCCATGAAGCCGGTGTACGGCGCGGCGGCCATGAGTCTGTCGAGTTTCTGCGTGTGCATGAACGCGCTGCGGCTGAATCTGGTCGACGTCCACGATGCCTCCAGAGACCGCAAAATCGCCCGGAAAACCGCGCAAAGCGCGATGGTGGATAAAGATATCAACGAAGAGATAAATACGGCGGAAATCGCCGAAATCAAGGAGGAACAGACGATGACGAAGACACTGACGGTAGAGGGCATGATGTGCATGCACTGCGAAGCGAGAGTCAAAAAGGCGCTCGAGGCGGTCGACGGCGTGGAATCTGCCGTAGCGAGCCACGAAGCGGGCACGGCGGTCGTGACCCTGAGCAAAGAGGTGCCGGACGAGGTGCTGAAAGAAGCGGTCGAAGCGCAGGATTATCCGGTGACAGGGATCGCGTAAGTTATAGATGCAAGTTAAAAGCGACCTCGGACTGTTTCGGCTCGCTCGGCACCACTTTATCGCTCGCAGCCCTCTGAAATCGGGCTGCTCGTTCAGCGTTAGCGACTGCCTCGCCGATCCGAAACAGATCCTCGGTCGCTCCAATGTTACATAATAACGTACAAAATAAAAGCAATCACAAGCCATAAAAGTGCTTATGACTGCTTTTTAATTGTTTATTATATCTTCGCGATATAGTGTATACCGCTGTTCTCTATGACGCCGAAGACGATGGTCTTGCCCTTTGCTTTCAGGCGGCTGAAATAGTCGCCTTCGACCCAGACCTTGCCGTCGGGGGTCACGAGCACGCCTTCGTAGTGGAAGGTGTGGTTGGCGGTGCAGCGCTTCGTCTGCGGCGTGAGTTCGCTCAGCTCGTCCTCGCAGTACCAGTACATCGTGCCGTGGCCGCCGAACGTCTTCCTCTTTTCGCGCAGGAAATCGATGCTCAGCGCGACGGGCTTTCCTTCCGCCGTCAGCGTGTAGACGCCGGGCCTGCCTTCCTCGGGAACGAGCTGCGCTTCGACGCGGGGCATGGCCCGCAGCAGGGGAACGCCTTCCTTTCTCCGGCAGACATAGGTCATGCGGCGGTACCAGGCTTTGGACAGCTGGCTCCAGCGGTATTCGCGCGGACCGGACGAGACATCGAAGCCGCCGGCCGGGTCATTGACGTAGAAGACCGTTTCGCTGAGTTCTTCATTGAAATAGTAGCCCGTGGCGACGACGAGGTGTCCGTGCGTCGTGACGGTCGCGTTGTCGAGCTGCGGCACGTCGAAATCGCTGCGCCAGCTGTATTTGACGGAAAGTCCGACGGGGTTGCCCTTGGCCAGTTCCGCCATCAGGTCTTCCTTGCTCATATAGCAGGCGT
The DNA here is from genome assembly GCA_017619985.1 of Bacillota bacterium. Taxonomy (GTDB): domain Bacteria; phylum Bacillota; class Clostridia; order Peptostreptococcales; family Anaerovoracaceae; genus RUG11894. The sequence continues at coordinate 4,901 of JAFZRG010000062.1, forward strand.
AACTCTCGAATCCGTGCGCGCCGGCACAGGCGACGGTGTAGCTCCAGTTTCCCGTGCCGTCGAAACCGTAGTCGTTGCACAGGAACGTGGCTTCCTCCGGCAGCATGTCCAGTCCGAGGCCGCTCATCTGCATGGCGATGGACGTCGCGGAGCAGATGACCCCGCCGTAGTCCGGATCCCTGCGCTTCTGCGAGATGACCGGGGTGTCGAGATGGACTCTTTCCGGCAGCTCTCCGACACCTTCCCTGCATTCCGGGTCGTCGCATTTCTCCTGCCAGTCCGGGTCGTTCGTGTTCTTCCAGGTCGCTGCGAGCAGGGTGAGGGACGGCATGTGCTGCGCTCCCTGACGGACCCGCAGAACGGCCTTCAGCTGGAACGCGTCCGCCGTCTTTCCGTCCTTGACGTTCACGGAGCTGTCGCCTCCGTCCCGGTACGTATTGGCCCAGACGAGACCGTCTTCCTGGTCGGGACAGGCTCTCCTGATATGCGTGCCCCAGACGCCCCAGCTCATCCAGGCGCTCCAGCGGCCGTCCACCCGCAGGCGGCCGTAAACTTCCGCCTCGGCGGTTCCCGGGGTCAGCGCGTTCCAGGACGCGACGAGGTCGTTGAACGGTTCCTCCGTCTCGACCGGTTCCGCCAGGAACACGCCTTCGAGCGGTCCTGCCAGCACCAGCGCTCTGCGCGCTTCATCATAGTTCAGATTGCTCAGCCGGCCTTGTTTCAGGTCTGCGTTTTTCCACAATTTCGTATTCATTCGTCACATACGCTCCTGCGTCCATTGTAGCACAGACAGACCGGCGCGGCATAAGAAAAACGCCCCGGAAACGTCCGGAGCGCTTTACTTTTGTGCTATTCCGCGCTTTCTTCCGCCGCTTTTTCGGCTTCGCGCTTGTCCATCTGCTCGAGATAGTTCAGGATGACCTGCACGGCTCCGTCGGAACCGACGTTGTCCGCCCATATGCAGAGATGATAGTTGCTGATCATGCCCCAGCGGCGGCCCGTGTAGTGTTCGTAATACTTCTGGCGGTGCTTGTCGACGTCCTTGATGTACTTTTCCATCTGGGCGTCGGTGTAATCCGCCTTCTCCGGCGCGACTTTGTGCTTTCTCGCGATCTTGTAGGGCATGCTGGCGGAGACGAAAACGTCCACACTGCCCATGTCTCGCAGCACGTAGTCCGCGGCGCGGCCCACGATGACGCAGGGTCCTTTTTCCGCGAGGCTGCGGATGATCTTGGACTGTTCGAGGAAGATGGTATCGGAAAGGGAGGGCTGGTAGAAAGCGTTCAGCGTTCTTCTGCCGAAGGACGCTGCGTTGACCACCGGAGCTTTCTCTTCGTTGGCCGCCATAAACTCTTCGTTCAGGCCGCCCTGTTCGGAGGCGAGGCGCAGTAACTCTTTATCGTAGAAGGGAATGCCGAGGATCTCGGACAGTTTGATGCCGATCTCTCTGCCGCCGCTTCCGAATTCTCTTGCGATCGTAATGACATGTTTTGCTTCCATGGCTTTACACTCCTTTGATAATTCATTTTACCATACTTGCAGTTTATGGTAAACTTTTTATGCTTAGGAGGTACGTGACGATGATCATGTTCAATTGCGATTACAACGAGGGCTGCTGCCCGGAGATCATGGAGGAAATGATCCGCACCAACATGGAGCAGCACGCAGGCTACAGCGAAGACGCAATTACGGAAGAGGCGAGAGCGCTCATCAAAAAAGCGTGTGAGAGAGACGACGTGGACGTCCACATCCTGGTCGGCGGGACCCAGACCAATATGACGGTGATCGCAGCGGGGCTGCGGCCCTATCAGGGGGTCATCACGCCTGCGACGGGTCACATCGCGCGGCACGAGACCGGTGCCATCGAAGCGCACGGTCATAAGGTGCTGGCGCTGCCCGAGACGGACGGCAAGATCTCCGCGGAGCAGATCGAGGCGTTCTGTGCGGATCACTATAGAGATGAATCCTTCGAACACATCGTGCAGCCCGGCATGGTCTATATCTCCAGCCCCACGGAGCTCGGCACGGTCTACCGCAAGGCTGAGATCGAGGCCATCCGCGAGGTGTGCGACAAATACCATCTGTACCTGTTCCTGGACGGCGCGCGGCTCGGCTACGGCCTGGCGTGCGATGAGAACGACCTGTCCATCCCGTTCCTGGCGAGCGTCTGCGACGTGTTCTACATCGGCGGCACCAAGCAAGGCGCGCTGATGGGCGAAGCCGTGGTGATCGCGAACGATGCTCTGAAGAAGGACTTCCGCTACCTGATCAAGCAGAACGGCGGCATGTTCGCGAAAGGCAGGCTGCTCGCGGTGCAGTTCAAGGTACTGATGCAGAACGATCTTTACATGAAGTATTCGCGCCACGCGATCGCGATGGCGAAGAAAATCATAGAGGGCTTTGCCGAGGCAGGCGTGCAGCGCTACTCCGGCAGCCCGACGAACCAGCAGTTCTTCGTGATGGAGGACGGCAAGGCCCGCAAACTGGCCGAAAAGTACGGTTTCTCTACGGAAGGTTGGACGGACGACACCCACCGCATCGTGCGCTTCTGCACGTCGTGGGCGACGAAGGAAGAGAACGTCGAACAGCTTCTGGCGGATATCAAAGCGTTAGCGTAGTACAGACATGATCGTTGTAAGTGAGCGGCAGCAGCTCCGCCACCTGGTGGACGCCGATACGCTGGAAAAAGTCGAAAACGCGCGGGATTACGTGATCCGGACAGAGCAGGGCAATATTCTGATGTCTTTCCGCTGGCTGGATCATTCTTTGGTCGTGCTTCATATGACCCCGCAGCATACCACGCTGTGGACGGAGAGCCCGCAGATCCAGGCGTTCGCGAACGGGATCGAGGGAACGGGGAAGGAGGAACTCTTCGAGTTTCTGACTGCACTTTCCGCGGACGACGTCAGCCATCTGGACGAGCTGGAGGACCGCATCGGCGGTTTCGAGGGAACGCTGTTCGAAGAGAACGGCCCGATGAAGGAAAACTTCCGGAAGATCCACCGCTTCCGCAAGGAAGTCTGGGGCTGCAAGCGCTACTTCGAAAAGATGGAGCTCCTGACGGACGAGCTGATGGCTGCGGACGAGTATTTCCTGTTCATCGACAAGAAATACGACAAGCTGCTGAACCAGATCCTGCGGACGCAGGAGTATCTGGATCAGATCCGCCAGTCCTATGAAGCCCAGGTGGATATCGAGCAGAACAGCCTGATGCGGTTTTTTACCGTCGTGACGTCCATCTTCCTGCCCCTTACGCTCATCGCCGGCTGGTACGGCATGAACCTGATGATGCCGGAATTCAAGTGGCCGTTCGGCTATCCGCTCGTCATCATCCTGAGCGTGGCGATCGTCGTATTCATGATTTGGCTTTTCCGCCGGAAGAGGTGGCTGTGACCCGTCCGGGCGCCCGATCGAAAAAGTTCAAAAAACTGCTTGCAGATATCGGAGTTTTAGCATAAAATAATAGGGCGGTTCGTTATGGACCGCCAAGCCTATGGGCCCTTAGCTCAGCTGGGAGAGCGCAAGGTTCGCAATCTTGAGGCCAGGGGTTCGATCCCCCTAGGGTCCACCATACGATGAAAAAGGACGGGTTCAACCCGTCCTTTTTCGTCGTGCTGATAGAAGACCCTAGGGGGATCGAACCCGAAAGGGCGGAAGGCTCCGGTGGAGCCTTCC
>JAFZRG010000063.1 GCA_017619985.1 Bacillota bacterium
ATCTGGGCTACCTGGGCGGCATGGCAGTTCCCTCCGTCGTTCGCTTCGGCAACGGCTACATCCAGGCGCTGACCTCGCAGCAAAGGAACTGGGCAAGGAAGGCGTTACGCTCGAATATGTCTACGGCAACCAGTTCTTCGGCGACGCTGATATCACTTCCTACATGGATACCTGGTATCAGACCTCCGGTGTAGAAGTCGTCTTCGCTTGCGGCGGCGGCATCTGGACCTCCGCTGCGGAAGCTGCGGCCAAGGTCGGCGGCAAGGTCATCGGCGTTGACGTTGACCAGTCCAAGACCATCGACGCTTACGGCGCCGGCATGACGGTCACCTCCGCCATGAAGGGTCTGAAGGCTACTGTCAACACGCTGCTCACCGAGCTCGTGAAGAACGACAACTGGGCTGCTTACGGCGGCCAGGTCATGACCCTGGGTCTCGTTTCCGGCACTGACGTCGAAGCGAACTACACCCAGATCCCGTATGACACCACGCAGTGGGGCGACGGATTCACTCAGGAAGACTATGTCAAGCTCGTCGGCAGAATGTTCTCCGGCGACATCTCCGTCGATGGTTCCCAGGACGAATTCGCTCCTTCCACCATCACCCTGAACAGATACGACAACATCAAGTAATCACCTGATAAAATCGCATCAAAAACTGACGGACGACCTTTTAGGCCGTCCGTTTTTATGTTATGATTTTATTAACTATGGATTACAGGAGGTTGAAGCCATGGATGCACCTTATGCAATCGAGATGCTCAACATCACGAAGCGGTTTCCGGGCATCATTGCAAATGACAACATCACACTTCAGCTGAGGAAAGGCGAGATACACGCCTTGCTTGGCGAAAACGGCGCCGGCAAGTCCACGCTGATGAGCGTCCTCTTCGGTCTGTATCAGGCGGAGGAAGGGCAGATCAAGAAGGACGGCAAGGTCGTCGAGATCAAAGACCCCAACGATGCCAACGAACTGGGCATCGGCATGGTCCACCAGCATTTCAAGCTGGTCGAGTGCTTTACGGTACTGGATAACATCATCCTCGGCGTAGAGACCACCAAGAACGGGCTGCTCCAGAAGGACGAAGCCAGAAAGAAAGTCATGGCGCTTTCCGAGAAGTACGGTCTGTCCGTCGATCCGGACGCCGTCATCGAGGACATCACGGTCGGCATGCAGCAGAGGACGGAGATCCTCAAGATGCTGTACCGCGACAACGAGATCCTCATCTTCGACGAGCCGACGGCGGTGCTGACCCCGCAGGAGATCGAAGAACTCATGAAGATCATGAAGAACCTCGCGGCGGAAGGCAAGAGCATCCTGTTCATCTCCCACAAGCTGAACGAGATCATGGAAGTCGCCGACCGGGTCACCGTCCTGCGCAAGGGCAAGTACATCGGCACCGTGGACGTGGCGAACACCACGAAGGAAGAGCTCTCCCGCATGATGGTGGGCAGAGACGTGGAGTTCCAGGTCAAGAAGCAGCCGAGGACGCCGGGCGAAGAGATCCTGAAGGTCGAGAACCTGACGGTCCCCTCGAAGGTCCACAGCAACAACGCGGTCAAGAACGTTTCGTTCACGGTCCGCCGCGGCGAGATCGTCTGCATCGCGGGCATCGACGGCAACGGCCAGACGGAACTGGTCTACGCGCTGACCGGCCTCGAAAAGCCGAGCGCGGGCAAGATCACGATGCTGGGCAAGGATATCACCCATGCGCCGATCCGCCAGCGCAGCGTGGACGGCATGAGCCACATCCCCGAAGACCGCCACAAGCACGGTCTGGTGCTCGATTACTCGCTGGAGTACAACGAAGTGCTGCAGACGTACTTCGAACCCAGATTCACGCATAACGGCTTCCTGGACAAGCCGGCCATCCGCAAGTACGCGGAAAAACTCATCGAAGAATACGACGTGCGCTCCGGACAGGGCCCGATCACGAAGGCCCGCAGCATGTCCGGCGGCAATCAGCAGAAGGCCATCATCGCCAGAGAGATCGACAGAGATCCCGAACTGCTGGTCGCGGTCCAGCCCACGAGAGGCCTGGATGTCGGCGCCATCGAATTCATCCATAAACAGCTCGTGGCGCAGCGCGACGCCGACAAGGCGGTCCTGCTGGTCTCTCTGGAACTGGAAGAGGTCATGAGCGTGCCCGACCGCATCCTCGTCATGTACGAAGGCGAGATCGTCGGCGAACTGAAACCTGAAGAAACCACCGTGGAAGAGCTGGGCCTGTACATGTCCGGCGCGAAGAGACAGTAAAGGAGGACGCCATGAAAAAATTCTTAAAGAGCGAAGGCGGACAGTCCTTTATCGCCTCCATCTTCTGCATCATCCTCGGTCTTCTGATCGGTTATGTGGTGCTGCTGTTCATCGCCCCGCAGGGCGCTTCGACAGCGATCCTCACGATCATCAAGAACTTCTTCTACTATCCCAGCAGCGTTGCCAGGATGAAGTATTTCGGCAGCACGCTGGTCAAGACAGCTCCGCTGCTCATGTGCTCGCTGTCCATCCTGTTCGCTTATAAAGTCGGCCTGTTCAACATCGGCTGCTCCGGACAGTATACGGCAGGCACGACCGCGGCGCTGTTCCTGGCGCTGGGCATGGGCATGCCCTGGTGGGTCTGCCTGATCGCGGCCATGGTCTGCGGTGCTCTGCTGGCAGCCATCTCGGGCTTCCTGAAGAGCTACGCGAACGTGAACGAAGTCATCTCCGGCATCATGCTGAACTGGATCATGCTGTACTCGGCGAACATGATCCTCACGAAAGTGAAGGAATCCACGTCGCCTTACACCTACACGCTGGCCAGCACCAATAAGGGGGCGATGCTCCCGAGCCTCGGCCTGGGCAAGCTGTTTTCAAACAACGCCTACATGACCCTGGCAGTGCCTCTGGCCATCCTGATCGCGATCGGCATCTGGGTGCTGCTGGAAAAGACGACGTTCGGCTACGAGCTCAGAGCGACGGGCAACAACAAGAACGCGGCCAAATATGCCGGCATGAACGAGAAGCGCAACATCATCATCACCATGATGATCGCAGGCGCTCTCGCGGGCCTGGGCGGCGCGTTCCTGTACCTGACCGGTTTCGAGCAGTGGCAGTGCACGCAGTCCTCCGTTCCCGGCATGGGCTTCAACGGCATCTCCGCCGCCTTCCTGGGCGGCCTGTCCCCGATCGGATCCATCTTCAGCTCGTTCTTCATCCAGCACATCACGGCGGGCGGCGCCTACGTGGACAAGAGCCTGTACAGCGCCCAGATCTCCGATCTGATCACCTCCGTCATCATCTACCTGTGCGGCTTCGTAGGCTTCCTGAAACTGGTGCTCAAGAAAGCTGCCGATAAGAAGGAAGGAGGGGCCAAGTAATGATACTGCTTCTGCAATATACGATCATTTTCTCCGCGGTGCTCACCCTGGTGGCCATCGGCGGATGCTTCTCCGAACATTCCGGCGTCATCAACATCGGTCTGGAAGGCATCATGGTCATGGGCGCCCTCGGCGGCGCGCTGGTCATGCGCTTCTCCAATTATCCTGCCAGCGGGAATGCCTTTACGCTCATCCTGCTGACGATGCTGGCAGCCGTGGTCTTCGGCATGGTCTACTCCTTGCTGCTGGCCGTGGCCTGCATCAACTTCAAGGCGGACCAGACCATTATCGGTATCGCCATGAACATGCTGGGCACCGCCGCGGCGACCGTCATCGTCAAGGCCATGAACACCCGCATCAATCCGGACAATGTGTCCTCGACGATCCAGTACATCGACCAGAAGAAGGCTTTCCTGGTCAACCTCGGAGGCTTCGAGTTCAACTGGTTCATGCTCGTGACCGTCATCCTGCTGATCTGCTCCTACGTCCTGCTGTACAAGACGAAGCTCGGTCTCCGTCTGCAGGCGTGCGGCGAACATCCGCAGGCGGCGGCTTCCGTCGGCATCTCCGTTTACAAGATGCGCTACATCGGCGTCATCATCTCCGGCTTCCTCGGGGGGCTCGGCGGCATCGTGTATATCACGTCCGGCGTGTCCGAATGGAAGTTCGAGAACGGCGTCGCGGGCTTCGGCTTCCTCGCTCTGGCCGTTATGATCTTCGGTCAGTGGAAGCCCCACAGGATCGCGGTCTCCGCGCTGCTGTTCGGCCTGTTCCGCGCGCTGTCCAACGTCTACATGGGATTCGACTTCCTCGCGAAGCTCAACATCCCGAGCGGCATCTACAACATGCTGCCGTACATCATCTGCCTCATCGTGCTGGCCTTCACGTCCAAGAAGTCCAGAGCGCCGAAGGCGGAAGGCATCCCCTACGACAAGGGCATGCGGTAGACCTGTTCCCGAGGGGCGGCTTTCCGGCCGCCCCATATTTTCTCTGAAGCGGCATCCGGGACCGGACAAAAACTCAGAAAAGAGGCAACTTGCTTTTACAGATCTTTTTCACATTTTTCAAGGTGGGACTCTTCACCATCGGCGGGGGGTACGCGATGCTTCCCATCATCCAGGACGCCGTCTGCCACCAGAAAGGCTGGCTGACGGACGAGGAATTCCTGGATTCCATCTCCCTGACGAATTCGCTGCCGGGACCTCTCGCGACGAACTGCGCGACCTTCATTGGCTTCCGCCTGAAGAAGATCCCGGGTTCCATTGCGGCCATCCTGGGCACCATCAGTCCGTCGATCATCATCATCCTGCTCATCGCCATGATCTTCAACACGGCCATGGACAATGTCTACGTGCAGGCGTTTTTCCGCGGCGTGGGGCCGGCGGTGTTTGCCCTGATCGTATCGGCGGTGTACAAGCTGTCGAAGTCGGCGAAGATCCTGGAGGATAAACTCACGCTGATCGTGGCGCTCGCTTCGTTCGTGGTCATCGGTTTTCTGGGGGTCACGCCCATCCTGGTCGTGATCGCGGCTGCGGTGATCGCCCTGGTCGCGGACAGCGTCCGCAAGGCGAATGCGGCAAAGAAGGAAGGAGGTCCGGAAGATGGATCTCGTTCTTAGGATGTGCCTGGCCTTCATCAAGATCGGCGCGTTCTGCTTCGGCGGAGGATACGCGGCGGTCGGCCTGATCGAGAACGAAGTCGTCAAGACCATGGGCTGGCTGACTTCGGAACAGTATATCAACATCATCGCCATCGCGGAGATGACCCCGGGACCCATCGCGGTCAACACGTCCACGTTCGCGGGATACCTGATGAGCGGTCCCGTCGCGGGCATCCTGTGCACGCTGAGCATCATCCTCATCCCGAGCTGCCTCGCGCTGCTGACGGCGTTCTTCTTCGAAAAAGTGAAGAACAATCCGAAGGTGCAGGTGGCGGTCAAGGGGATACGGCCCGGCGCCATCGGCATCATCGCGGCGGCGGGCATCTCCATCGCGAAGAGCGGCTTCCATGATTACTGGTCGGCGCTGTTCTTCGCGCTGGCTGCGTTCATCATTTTCAAACTGAAGAAAAGCCCCATCATCGCGCTCCTCTCCTGCGGCGCGCTGGGCGTCCTGCTGTATGGCTTCATTCTGTAAGATCCGCTACGGAGACAACCTGGAATACATGAAGACTCTGGAAGATGGGTCGATCGATTTCATCTACGTCGATCCGCCGTTTTTCTCTGCGGCCGATTATTACACCCGCAAGGGGAGAAACGCCTACGGTGACCGCTGGAAGGGCGGTATGGACGAGTATCTGGGCATGCTGAAGCCTAGGTTGGAGGAGATGAAGCGGCTGCTCAAAAGCACCGGCAGCATCGCGATCCACCTGGACTGGCATGCGGTGCATTACGTCAAGGTCATGGCGGACGGCATCTTCGGCGCGGGCAATTTCGTGAACGAGCTGATCTGGGCCTACAAATCCGGCGGCGCCACGGGAAGACATTTCGCCCGCAAGCACGACACGATCCTCGTGTACGCGAAGGGACCGGATTACTATTTCCGCACGCAGAAAGAGCGCTCCTACAACAGGGAAGGGCGGCCGTATCACTTCAAGGGCGTGGAGGAATTCCGGGACGAAGAAGGCAAATGGTATACCATGGTCAATAAAAAAGACGTCCTGTACGTCGACATGGTCGGCAGGACGTCTTCGGAACGCACGGATTACGCGACGCAGAAGCCCCAGGCGCTGCTGCAGATCCTGCTGGACAGCCTGTGTCCTCCGGGAGGCCTGTGCGCGGACTTCTTCGCGGGATCCGGCACGCTCGGCGCCTGCGCGCTGGAGAGCGGCCTGGACTGCCTGCTCTGTGATTCGAGCAGGGAGGCCGTGGATACGATCCTGGACCGTTTGGGGATGTTCGTCCGGGAGGAGTGACCCCTACAGACCGGTCAGGAAACCGATGAGCAGAGGCACGAACAGGGAAATGACCGAACCGACTAATATGCCATAGAGCACGATGCTGTTGTCGCCGGAGACGGTGGCGGCAGCGATGCACGAATTGATCGTGGCGGATCCGCCGACGGAAACGACTTCCGGACGGCGGAATTTTTTTATGAGAAGGGGCATGGCGAAGATGGCCAGGATCTCCCGGCTCACGCAGCAGACGAACGTCGCGACGGAAAGGGAAGGGCTGTAGGCGTAGACGAGGCCGGTGGACAGGGAATACCAGCCCATACCGGATGCCGCGATCACAGCGTCCTTCATGCTGACAGGCAGGAACAGGGACATGGGAACGGCTGCCAGCAGCGTGCCTGCGACGGTGCCGAATGCGTAGAGAAGGGCTTTCGCGGAGATCTTTTCGCCTTCGCCTTCCCGGTATTGCGCGCCGAGTCCTACGGAGATCGTGAAGACCATGACGTACAGCGTGTAAAGTACGACGTCGGATTCGACAGGAGCCAGGAACGACAGCCACCCGAGGCGCCCGCAGGCGAATCCTGTGGCTAACACCGCTACTAGGACCAGGATCATCATCGCGCGTCCTCCTCGCCGCTATGGGGCGATTTCGGGCCTTCCAGGGCCCTTCTGAGCAGCCATACCACGAGAAAGGATCCCGCCATGGACGCGATGCCGAGGCAGAGTCCCGTCAGCCCCATGGTCCCCACCGAAGCAGCCACTTCTTCGTTCGCTCCGAGCTGGTGCCCCAGCAGGAAAAGGATGACCAGAAGGCATACGGTCTGGAACCGGCTGCGGGTTGCGCTCTTCGACGAAAAACCATCGCTCCGGTAACCCAGAGCGATGCCTGCCCCCATGATGCATAGATAGATGATCATGATCTTCATGAAGTTTGCCTCACAGATCCAGTTCGCTTTCGCCGTCGCCCTGGGTCAGATGCCAGTGCTCTGCGCCGGCGAGAGACACTTCGTCGACCGAACCGTTCAGGGCTTTCGCGATCACGATGGTCCCCTGACCCTTCTGGGGGATGAAGCCGTAGCGGCGGAACACCTTGTCGTATTTTCCGTACATACCGCTGCAGACCACGGCGTAGGCGGACTTGTGCCTGCGGCAGTAGGAGATGACAGTCTCTGCAAGGGCGGAGACGTATTCCTCGTTTTCCGGGTCCGTGAAATTTTCCGCCACGCAGACCATGGGTTTGCCGTTGGCGACGCTCTGACGCAGGATGAGATACCCGACGGGACCTTCGCTGCCGGAGAGCAGCAAAGTCTCGTAGGAACGGTCCGGTCTTCCGTCGTAGCGCCAGCGCAGATACGTCCCGTCGCGCACGATGAGGTTTTCGTATTTATCCTTGTATTTTTCCCAGAGCTGCGCCGCTTCTTCAGGCACATGGTCGAACGTCTGCACGGTAAACCGCTTCGAGGCGTGCAGTCCGGCCCTCTTGAGATCCGAAGCCGCGCGCCAGAATACGTTGCCGATTTTGCCTAGGATCATGCTCTTCGTCTTTGCCGCGATCTTGCGGCTGATGTCCGAGGGGAACACGTAGACTTCCCGCGGGAACAGCGTCGCCCAGCCGAACTTCTGATAGGCGGGGTAGGAGGTCTTGTTGGCGAATCCCAGCACCACGTCGATGCCGGCGGCCTTCCCTTGAGCCAGGGAATTGTCCGTCATCGTGCGGAAGATGCCCTGGCGTTTGTAATCCGGGTGGGTCATGGACTTGACGGAATGGGCGGCTTTCACGACGCGGCTGCCGAGCTTCAGGTCGAAGGGGATGAGCCCGTCGGAAGCGATCATCTTTCCGCCGGCGTCCATGTCGCGCATGACGAACATGAGGTTGCCCGTGGGCGGGTCATAGGGGTTTTCGTCGAACAGCCAGCGGTACATGCTCTGATTCGGGTTTGACCCCGCTCCGAAGGAGATCACGCTGAGCTCTTCGAATTCGTCGAATTCAGTTTTCAGGTCGATCGCGCGGATCGTTCTGTTCGTTTCCATGGGATGCGGTGATATGAGAAGGCCGCCCGGCAGAGCCGGACGGCCGTTCTTCTGCGTAAATTGCCTAGTGCTTCAGTTCGATGATGATGGACGTCGCCGCGAAGTTGGTGGAATCGGTATAGGCGCCGTATGCCACGATCATGTCGCCTGCGGCGAGAGCGGAGAAGCTTAGGGTCTTGCCGGTCTCGCTGTCCAGGATGGACGCTGCCTTCTTGCAGTTGATGTAGGTGAGTTTGCCTTCCTTCAGGACCGTCAGGATGCGGTTGCTCGGATCGACGGCCAGGATCTCGGCGGTCAGCTTCTCGGTCGCGGGAGCCGCCGCCTTCTTGAGGCTCACTTCAGTGATGATGCCGGATGTGACGATGATGGAAACTTCGTCACCCGGGTTGATCGTATCGAGCTTGATGGCGGTCTCGCCGCTGAACGCTGCAGCGGAGGGATCGAGGATGTAGGTCGCGCTGGTGCCGTCCTCGCCCTTGACCGTCCAGGTCGTGTCGTTGATGGTGCGGGTGATGATGGTCAGCTGGCCGGTCATCGTCGCGTCCTTGCCCTGGGTGTCGATGCGGGTGACCTCACCGCCTTTGATCGTGACTTTGATGTCTTCGCCTTCGCTCAGGCGGTCGACGGTGATGTTGAGCGATCCTCTCTTGATGGTAGGCATGTCAGCCAGATCCATGTAGAGGACGGCATCTGCTTTCTTCGCTTCCTTGAGGATCATCGTGACGGTCGAGTCGTAGTTGACGGGGCCGACCTGTCCGCTGACCGTGTATTCTTTCGTGTCGGCGGTCACTTCCGTGACGGTGCCTTTTTCGATCTTCAGCGTGAGGAAAGCACCTTTCTTGAGATCCGCGAAGCTGACTTCCTTTCCGTCCTGCGTGATCTTGGCGCTGCTGAGCACGTACGCGCCGGATTCCCCGGTGTACAGGTCGACGAGCTTGGCGGAGACGGTGTTCGTCGCGAGCGTGTTCAGGCGTCCCTGTTTGTAGGTCACGTTCGCTTCTTCGGTGACTGCCGCGGTCACGGCTTTGCCTTCTTCGTCGATCTGGAGTTTGATATTGTTTCCTGCAAGACCGGAGGAGAGCGCCTTTTCGGCGCCGTTGACGGTGGACTTCAGCTGCGCGTCTCTCGGATAGCTGCGGTAGATGCCGTCCATGCCGCGGATGACGATGGCGGAATCGCTGACAGAGGACAGGAAGCCCTCAGCGGAATCCAGACCCAGGTAATCGTCCAGCTTCAGCGTGATGTTTTCCTTATCCAGATAGTCGATGATGTTGCAGAGCATCGTGGCGAAGACGCCTCTGGTGACGCTGGCCTTCGGGGTGAAGTTGCCGTTGCTGTCGCCGCTGACGACGCCCATCTCGGTGAGAAGGGCGATGCTGCCGAGGCATTTCGAGGTGATGTCCGCGGCATCCTTGTATTCCAGTTCGGCTTCTGCCAGTTTTTCGGCTTCGGCAGCCTTCTTGATGGCTCTCACCATGTAGACGGCCAGGTTCTGCTTCGGCATCTCGGAAGCGAACGTGATGTTCTTCATTTCCGATTCGGTGAAGATCCCGGCTGCCAGGCAGATCGCCAGCTGCTTGTTGGCCCAGCTGACGTCGCTGGCTTCTTCGACGGCGGGACCGTAATCTTTATAGACCTCTTCTTTAGCCGCGTCGTTCAGGTCGTACAGGTTAGCCAGCATGACGAAGGCTTCTGCCGCGGTGACGGTCCTGTCCGGTTTGATGGTACCGTCGGCGTAACCGGCCATGATGCCTTTTTCGACAAGCTTTTCCATGAACTGCTTCGACCAGTGACCCTCCAGGTCGGAGAACTCCGCCGCGAAAGCGGGGACGACCGAAGCGAAGATCAGGGCCAGCGCTGCGATGAGGGTGATGATCTTTCTCGTGGTTCGCATTGTGACTTCCTCCTTGTTGCAAGTAGATCTCTAATTTCAATCTAATATATTATATACCACTGTCACTGTATAATGTATATATTTTTCAAAAAGTTTGCGGAAAAACACAAGAAGTGGTGGTTTTGAATGGTTGACAGAAACGGATTATATGAAAACAAAAGAAAGAACCGGGCTGCGATGCAGTCCGGTCCCCGTTGGTGCGCCATACAGGACTCGAACCTGTGACCTCCTGCACGTCAAGCAGGCGCTCTAACCAACTGAGCTAATGTCGCGTATTTGAAGTGAACACGAATATATTAGCGCAAGCAAAACGGAAATGCAAGCACTTTTTGTTTCTGTTCACTCAAACAGGCTTTCTTCGGTATGGAAGCGGGTGAACGCCGCGTGGTTTTCAAGATCCAGCGGGATGCAGCTGAAGTCTGTCCCGGTCACGCCCCAGGGCGTGTTCACGTCGAGCACGAGGTAAATGGTCTGCAGAGAATCATCCAGATAGTATTTCTGGTCTTTTTTCAGCCCGGGCAGGGACGTGACCCGCACGCCGATGGTGCCGATGCCTTCCGGCGTACTGAAATCATCTTCGTCGCGATAGACCGTATCCGCGTTATAGCGGCAATACTTCTGCACGAGTCCGTTCAGATAGGGCAGGGCGTCCATATCATCGGAGACGAGCGCTGTGAGCGGGATCTCCTTTCCGGTCCTCAAGTCGAAGTTCAGCGGCTCGCAGACGGCGAAAAAGAGGCTTTGCGGACCGCTTTTTCCTCTTGCAGGGATATCGTATGTCGCAGTGCAGGAAAGCACGACGGACAGGATGTTGTCCGAGTTTCCCTCGACCGAGCCTCCGGCCAGGAGATAATGGCTGTCCGACGGCTTCAGACCTTCCGCTTTATAAGTCTCGATCCCCTGGACGTCCGGAAGATGATCCGGATCGCAGAACGCATCGATCACGCTGCGGATCCGTCCGTTGATCGCTTCCTCGACCGCTTTGTCCTTCAGACCGGAAATGACGGGGACGGACACGTAACGCGACTCATCGTTATACAACAGTTCGGAAGACCATTCCAGCGCGTTCCGGTGCAGCGTCGTGCCGCTGCCGCGGGGAACGGCATCGCCTTCCGCCCATTCGGTCCCGTCTTCCGTATCCGGAGCGCTTTTCGCCGGAGAGAGATCCGTTTCTACGACAGGCATGTTCGGCTCGTATCCCATTTCCTTTGCCAGCTTCTGCCCGAGCGGCCATGCGCACCACTGCGCGAGCTGTCCGGCCTGCGTTTCTTCCTCTCCGCCGCGGATCACGGCGCAGACCTGGGAGATCAGGGGATAGATGCGGTTCTGGATATTGGAGGCG
Source organism: Bacillota bacterium (assembly GCA_017619985.1). Taxonomy (GTDB): domain Bacteria; phylum Bacillota; class Clostridia; order Peptostreptococcales; family Anaerovoracaceae; genus RUG11894. Next base: position 11,518 of record JAFZRG010000063.1, read on the forward strand.
GACGGCTCGATGCCGTCGATCGTCAGAAGTTTCAGATCCGAAAGGCCGTACTGCCAGGAGACGTTGTAAAGATAACCGCATCCCAGTGCGCCGGAGGAACCG
>JAFZRG010000064.1 GCA_017619985.1 Bacillota bacterium
GGCGCTGCTTTTTCGACCGGATTGGGCGGCAGCGCCGCATCAGCGAAGACGAAGACGGCAGATGCGAGCAGCATAGCAGTGCTCAGTAATACCGTTCTGAACAGCTTATTCATTCTCTTTCTCCCTTGCTTTCCTGCGCCTTATGGACTTCACCAGGAGCACGATTGCGATGATGATGAGCGCGATGGCCAGGATCAATGCGCCGCCAACGATCAGGAACGCCGGCAGGATCGCCACGTCCGCGAAGACGGGCGAGGTCGCGGTAAGCAGAATGATGCCCGCCAGGAGCAAAAACCGTTTCAATCTCTTCATTTGGTCTCCCCTTTCTTCAGATAAGAAACCGTATACCAAACGGCCGCAAGGCCGAAGACAAAGCTTACGAGGATGAGCCAGGCGCGGGCGGACCCGCTCAGTTGGATCATCATGCCGGCCAGCGTGCCCGGCCACAGGGCCGAAGCCGCAAGGCCGAAGGCAAAGCCGGGTTCGTCCGGCATCAGTTTATACAGCAGCCACAGTGTGACGGGCATGCTGAGGTTGAGCAGGAACTGGCCCAAAAGCGACGCCGGCATGCTCGTGCTCAGGAACGCGAGCAGAAGCGCAGCCGGAACGATGGAGACCGCGGAGCTTTTCGAGGCGCCGAGCCTGTCGCAGACGAATCCGCCTGCCATCTTGCCCGCGAACACGCAGAGCGTCATCACGGCGGCTGTCACGAGACCGGTGTTCCAGGGAAACTCCGCGCAGCATCCTCCGATCGCCCGCACAGCGACAGCGATCGTCAGCAAAGCGGCCGCAAGCAGCGGAAATGCGCTGCCCCGGTAGTCGGGCAGCGGGTCGCGCAGAGACTTCGCCGAAGAGGCAGAGACAGTTTCACTTGGATCCCCTTCCTTCCGGTAAGCGAAAAAGACCGCGACTGCCATGGCGATCAGCACGATCGCCAGCGTATTTCCCAGCCAGGGAAAGGCTTTTCCGATCAGCACGCCCAGAGCGCCTGGCGCCACGAAGACGCCCAGGGGAGACGCCCTGCCCCCGCTCTGCTCCAGGGTCACGGTGCCGCCGCAGACGTGAAAACAGCTGTTGCCCAGCCCGATCACCGCGACGCGCAGCGTGAGCGGAAGAGGCAGAAACCAGCCCAGCGCGACGAGCAGCATCGCGAATGGCTCCGCTTTCCGGGACAGCCCCATGCGGTCCGTCCACAGACCGACGAGGCACTGCGTCGTAAACGCCAGCGTGTTGTAGAGCATCACGGCTGCAACGAACCGGGTATCCCCCGCGCCGGGGCCATGATAGAACAGCGCCGCCAGGCAGACCCCGTCCACAAGCAGATGTGCGATTGCGTTCAGCGTGAGTATCATCGTTTTCCCTCGGCACCATTATAGCAGAAAAAAGAGACCCGGGCATTGCCCGGGTCACAGTTGTGTTTTCAGGATTTTTTACAGTCCTCTGGCGTCGAACGCGGCCTTCAGCTGCTTCATGGCCTGCTCGACGACGCTGCGCGGGCAGCCCAGGTTGAAGCGTTCGAACTGCTTGGTCTCCGGGCCGAAGATGGCGCCGGAATCCAGCCACAGCTTGGCCTCTTCCACCATCAGGTGTTCGAGGTCTTCATCCGACAGTCCGTAGCCGGAGAAGTCGACCCACGTGAGGTACGTGCCGTCCGGGTCGACGAAGTGAGCCTTCGGGAAGTTCTTCTCCACGAAGTCCTTCATGTAGCAGACATTGCCCCAGATGTACTCGACCAGCTGGTCGACCCACTCTGCGCCCTTGGTGTAGCAGGACTTGATGGCCACCTGGCCCATGACGTTCGCCTGGCTGTAGCCGGCGGAGGTGTTGGCCTGCTTGAACTTGGCTCTCAGTTCGGGATTCGGGATGATGATGTTCGCGGACTGCAGGCCTGCCACGTTGAAGGTCTTGCCCGGGGAGGTGTACATCGCAAGGTTCTTCTGATACTTCTCGTCCAGGTTGAAGACGCTCGTGAACTTGTGGCCCGGGAAGACGAAGTCGCAGTGGATCTCGTCCACCATCCAGATGACGTCGTACTTCAGGCACAGGTCGCCGACCTTTTCCAGTTCTTCCTTCGTCCAGACGCGGCCGACGGGGTTGTGCGGGCTGCAGAAGATGAGGACCTTGACATTCTCTTCCTTCATCTGCTTTTCCATCTTCTCGAAGTCGATGGAATAGGCGCCGTCGTACTTCAGCTGGCAGTTGACCAGCTTGCGGCCGTTCTGCTTGATGGCTTCGGAGAACGGATAGTAGACAGGCTGCATGACCATCACGCCGTCGCCGGGCTGCGTGAAGGCCTGTACGGAAATGTGCACGCCGTAGACGAGGCAGGCGCCAAGCGTGACCCACTCAGGCTTTACGGTGTAGCCATATCTGGTGGAGAACCAGTGGTTCAGCGCTTCGAAATAGTCGTCCAGGGGGTCGGTGTAGCCGAAGATGCCGTGGTCGATGCGCTTATGCAGGTCTTCCAGGATCTCGTCGGGGAGCTTAAAGTCCATATCCGCGACCCACATGGGGAGCAGGTCGCTTCTGCCCTTGCGCTTCATGCCGAAGTCGTACTTCAGACAGGATGTGCCGCGGCGGTCGATGATCTCGTCGAAATTGTACTTCATGTTTGCACCTCTCTTAAATTCGCAATGTGATAGACAGGCCTACAGAGCTGCCGTGATGATGGACATCTTGTAGACTTCGTTCGCGTCGCAGCCTCTGGACAGGTCGTTGATCGGAGCGTTCAGTCCCAGGGAGATAGGACCGTACGCAGCGTAACCGCCGAGTCTCTGCGCGATCTTGTAGCCGATGTTGCCCGCTTCGATGCAGGGGAACACGAAGGTGTTGGCATAGCCCGCGACCTTGGAGCCGGGGAACTTCAGCTGGCCGACGACCGGGGAAACGGCCGCGTCGAACTGCATCTCGCCGTCCGCGTTCCAATCGGGGTGCTTTTCCTTCAGGACCTTGATGGCAGCCTGGGACAGAGCCACGGTGCCGCCCTTGCCGGAACCCTTGGTGGAGAAGCTCAGCATGGCCAGTTTCGGGTCGATGCCGAAGACCGGAGCGACCTTGTAGATCTCTTCCGCGACTTCCGCCAGCTTTTCACCCGCGGTGAACGTGACGTTGCCTTCCTTGTCCACGTTGTCCTGATAGTCGATGTTGATGGCGCAGTCGCCCATCGCGATCGTTCTCAGTTCTTCGGGTCCGTCTTCCCGGTTCAGAATGAAGCAGGAAGATACGAGGTGCGCGCCGGGCTTGGTCTTGACCAGCTGCAGAGCGGGTCTGACGGTGTCCGCGGTGGAATAGGTGGCGCCGCCAAGCAGGCAGTCGGCCTTGCCCATCTTCACCAGCATCGTGCCAAAGTAGTTGCCCTTCAGCAGGTTGGCGTGGCAGTCTTCAGGGCTCATCTTGCCCTTGCGCAGAGCGACCATAGCGTCGACCATCTCGTCCATGCCTTCGTACGTGGCCGGGTCGAGGATCTGTGCGCCGGAAATGTCGAAGCCTCTTTCGGCAGCGGTCTTCTTGACTTCATCGACAACGCCTACGAGGATGACGCCCATGAGCTTTTCCGCCAGCAGCTTGGAAGCCGCTTCCTGGATACGTGCATCGACGCCTTCGGTGAAGACGATCGTCTTGGGATTTTCCTTTACTTTCGCGATCAGCTTATCAAACATTTGATACCTCCGTAAAAAGATTTTTACTAAACGGTTTTTATATGATCCATAACAGATTTATTATACCGCATAGTTTTGGCTCTGTTCAAGAGAACTGCCAATTTATTCCGCGCCGTACTTCAGATGCAGAAAGGTGATGATGTAGCAGCTCACTCAACCCGCATCCGGATTGAGTTCTCTTGTTTTATCTTTAGCATCCATATTTTGAATAGTTTTAGTTTTTCATTCCAAAAAAAAGAAGAGGCTCTGGGCCCTCCGCTATTCCAGCAGTGGGCCGAACCTTTCTTCGATAGTATGATATCATATCTATTCGTTTTGTCAAAGTCTGTTTATCACCGGCTATCCCCTCTCACATAGATACCCGATATACGACTTCTGACCTGAGTTATCGCAATCATCGTATTTGTAATACCATCGGTGTGCGGCTTCAATATCATCGATATCATCAATATAGGGGATGTCATTTTTCTCACACCAGTACCGTACAGCCACAGCCGCTTCTTCATTCGTCATTCCAGGGCATTCCGGCATTAACACGTGATCATCAGACTTTTCATATTCACTAAGCCGAGCCTCATCATAGCCTATAGTGTCCGGTGACTTTGCTGTTCCACATAAGTACCTTCCGCTTTTACATAGATACCAGTTGTTAAATGGTTTGTAATCTTTGCAATTTACAACAAGAATGCTTAAACTAATTGGTTTCATTTCATCAATCTCCTTTCCCAATTGAAAATAGCGCAAGCGTTTAAGCCTGCGCTATTATACCAATTATTTACATTATTGTCAATTCAACCCTACTCCCACTCGATAGTCGAAGTCGGCTTATCCGAGATCTCCCACAGCACGCGGTTCACGCCGGGGACGTTTTCGACGATGCGGTCGCGGATACGGCAGAGCATGTCCCAGGGGATCTCCACGGACTTCGCCGTGACCGCGTCCACGGTCGTGATGGCGCGGATGACCACGGGCCATCCCATATAGCGCTGACCGTCCTTGATGCCGGTGGACTTGATATCGGGCACGACCGCGAAGTACTGCCAGGGCAGCGGATCGAGCTTGTCGAGCTCGTCGCGCACGATGGCATCGGCTTCGCGCAGGGCTTCGAGGCGGTCACGCGTGATCGCGCCTACGCAGCGCACGCCGAGGCCCGGACCCGGGAAAGGCTGGCGGAAGACCATGTTGTCGGGCAGGCCCAGCGCCTTGCCGACGACGCGGACTTCGTCCTTGTACAGGAACTTGACCGGTTCGACCAACCGGAAGTTCAGTTCTTCAGGCAGGCCGCCCACGTTGTGATGGCTCTTGACCGGGCCGGATTCCAGAATGTCGGGATAGATCGTGCCCTGGCCCAGGAATTCGATGCCGTCCAGCTTTTTGGCTTCTTCCGCGAACACGTCGATGAAGATCTTGCCGATGATCTTGCGCTTGGCTTCGGGGTCAGCGACGCCGGCCAGCGCGTCGAGGAAGCGGTCGACCGCGTCCACGTAGATCAGCTGCGACTCGAACTGCTCGCCGAACACCTTGCAGACCTGCTCGGGTTCGCCCTTGCGCAGCAGGCCGTGGTTGACGTGCACGCAGATGAGGCGGCTGCCGATGGCCTTGGAGATGAGCGCCGCGCAGACGGAGGAGTCCACGCCGCCGGACAGGGCCAGCAGCACCTTGCCGTTCTCTCCGACCTGCGCCTTGACCGCAGCGATCTGCTCGTCGATAAAAGCCTTCGCAAGTTCCGGAGTCGTGATACGTTTCAGGGATTCGGGTCTGACGTTATCTGACATAATGCACCTCGCTTATCTATGGAAAAAGAGTATTAACGCTTCTGGGAGTTGACGGTATCCTTCAGGATGACGTCGTGGGCGCCGCCCTCCACGATGGAGGTGGCGGAGACCATGGTGAGCTTGGCCTTCTGCTGCAGTTCGGGGATCGTGAGAGCGCCGCAGTTGCACATGGTCGAACGGACCTTCGCCAGGGACTGGCGCACGCCGTCGGACAGCGGGCCTGCGTACGGAACGTAGGAATCCACGCCTTCTTCGAAGGAGAGCTTGGAATCGCCGCCCAGGTCGTATCTCTGCCAGTTGCGGGCTCTGTTCGAACCTTCGCCCCAGTATTCCTTGACGTACGTGCCGTTGATCATCAGCTTGGCCGTCGGGGATTCGTCGAAGCGGGAGAAATATCTGCCCAGCATCAGGAAATCCGCGCCCATGGCCAGCGCCAGGGTCATGTGATAATCGTGGACGATGCCGCCGTCGGAGCAGATGGGCACGTAGATGCCGGTCTCCTCGAAGTACTTGTTGCGGGCCTTGGCGACCTCGATGACCGCCGTCGCCTGGCCGCGGCCGATGCCCTTCGTCTCGCGGGTGATGCAGATGGAGCCGCCGCCGATGCCGATCTTCACGAAGTCCGCGCCTGCGTCCGCCAGGAAGCGGAAGCCTTCCTCGTCCACGACGTTGCCCGCGCCGACCTTGACGGAATCGCCGTAGCGCTCGCGGATCCAGCGAATCGTATTCGCCTGCCATGCGCTGTAGCCTTCGGAGGAGTCGATGCACAGGATGTCCACGCCGGCGTCGATCAGGGCGGGCACGCGCTCCGCGTAGTCGCGGGTGTTGATGCCTGCGCCGACGATGTAGCGCTTGTGATCGTCCAGCAGTTCGTTCGGGTTGGATTTATGAGAATCGTAGTCCTTGCGGAACACGAAAGCCTTCATTCTGCCGGCTTCGTCAAGCACGGGCAGCGCGTTCAGGCGGTGATCCCACAGCATATCGTTCGCTTCGGAAAGGGAGATGCCTTCGCGGGCGAAGATCAGCTTTTCGAGCGGGGTCATGAATTCCCTGACCTTAGTGTCCGGATCCATGCGGCTGACCCGGTAGTCGCGGCTCGTGACCAGACCGACGACCTTGCCTTCGCTCGTACCGTCCTCCGTGACCGCCGTGGTGGAATGACCGGTGCGCTCCTTCAGCGCCAGCAGATCCGCCAGGGTCGCGTCCGGGGAGATGTTCGTATCGCTGGGCACGAAACCTGCCTTCGTCGCCTTCACGCGGGCGACCATGGCAGCCTCATCTTCCACGCTCTGGGACCCGTAGATGAAGGAGATGCCTCCCTCTTTCGCCAGCGCGACCGCCAGCTTGTCGCCGGAGACCGCCTGCATGATGGCGGAGACCATGGGGATGTTCATGGAGATGACGGGTTCTTCGCCCTTCTTGAACTTCGTGACGGGCGTCTTCAGGCTGACGTTCGCGGGGATGCATTTTTCGTCCGAGTATCCCGGCACCAGCAGATATTCGCTGAAAGTATGGGAAGGTTCTTCGTAGTAGAAAGCCATGTTTCCTCCTTTTCTAATCCAGGATGCCCAGGTATTCCTCGAGCGTCAGACCGTTTTCGTATATATACTGCGCCGCGTCTTTTCCGACGTAGCGGATGTGCCAGGATTCGTAGATGTAGCCCGTGATGTCCGTCTTATCGGCGGGATAGCGCAGGATAAAGCCGTATTTCCAGCAGTTTTCGGCGATCCAGTCCGCTTCTTTCGTCCCGTCGAACGACGTGAGCCCGTAACCGGGTCTGCCCACGTCGCAGCACCAGCCGGTCTGATGTTCGCTCTGTCCGGGGCGCGCGCTGTAGGTGTTCGCCTCCGCTTCGCCGTAGTTGGCCGCGTAGCTGCTGAACAGATAATCCTGATAATCGTAGGACCTGTAGCCGGTGCGCATCACGATGTCGAAACCGTCTTCCTTCGCCCCCGCGATCAGTTCCTCGATGGCGTCCGCCGCCACCTTGCGCATCTTCTTTGTGTCCTTATTGCCCACGCTCTGGTCGCAGTGCTCGACCGTGACCAGGTCGTCCGCCACGTAGTCTCTCGTGACCGGGTGGGTCTTGTTGACCAGCACCAGGATATCGTCCGTCGGCGTGCTGAGCGGATAGTCTGAAAGGCTCGTCTCCATCATGGGCAGCAGCGGCTCTTCGGGTTCTTCGCCCGGCTGCGGCTCTCCCGCGGACGGCTTTGCGGCAATTTCCCCCTGCGGCTCCTGCGCCGGATCCGCGACCGGCTCGTTCCTGTGCCTGCAGCCGGTCAGAACAAGCACCGCGACCAGCAGAAGCGCGATCAGGATCTTTGATCTCATCCCGTCCTCCTTTTGCATTATTACCCTATAGTATA
>JAFZRG010000065.1 GCA_017619985.1 Bacillota bacterium
CACGACCTGCAGCTGGCGCACCATGCCGAGAGAATGGTTGTTCAGCAGGACGATAACGACGGGCACCTTGTACGTGACCGCAGTGGCCAGCTCGATCAGGTTCATGGAGAAACTCCCGTCGCCGGTGATCATGACAGGCTTGATCCCCGTTGCCAGGTTCGCTCCGATCGCGGCTCCCATGCCGTAGCCCATGGCGCCGAGGCCGCCGCTGGACAGGAACTTGCGGGTCTTCTCGAAGTCGAGATACTGGGCCGCCCACATCTGATGCTGACCGACGTCCGTCGTGATGATGGTATCGTCGTTCTTCAGTTCGTTGATGGCTTCGTAGATCTTTTTCGGGGTAAAGGGGTTCTCCGCCTTCGCTTCCGCCTGCTCTTCCAGGCGCTTTTCCTCCTCACGGAACGAGGCGACCTGTGCCATCCATTCCGGATGCTTCGCCTTGTCCACGTTCTCCAGGATGCGCCTGACCGTAAATACGATATCGCCGATCAGGCCGAGATCCACGTTGATGTTCTTGTTGATCTCCGAGAAGTCCGGGTCGATCTGGATGATCTTCTTGCCCTCGACGTAGGCATCCCGGTCGCCTGTCGCGCGGTCGGAAAAGCGCACGCCGATGCCGATGATCAGATCCGCGTCCCAGTTCGCCTTCGTCGAAGCGTAACGCCCGTGCATGCCCTGCATGCCGAGAAAGCGTTCGTGCTTCGTGGGAATGCAGGAAATGCCCATGAACGTGCAGCCGATGCAGGCGTCGATCTTGTCAGCCAGTTCCGTGATCGCCTGACCGAGATTCCGGCTGCCTGCTCCGCCGCCCACGTAGATATAGGGCCTCTTCGCCTCGTTGATCATGTTCACGGCTTTCCAGATCTCGTTCTCCGGCGCCTGATCTTCCTGATACGGCTGGACTTCATACCACTTCGTGAATTCGGTCTCCGCAGCCTGCACGTCGCTGGGGATGTCCACCAGCACGGGGCCGGGACGGCCGGATTTCGCGATGCGGAACGCATCGCGGATCGTATCGGCGAGCTTCGTCACGTCGGTGACGTAGAAGTTGTGCTTCGTGATCGGCATCGTGATGCCGATGGTGTTGATCTCCTGGAACGAGTCCTTGCCGATGAAGTACGTCGGCACGTTGCCCGTGATCGCGACCAGAGGCACGGAGTCCATCATGGCGGCCGCCAGGCCCGTCGTCAGGTTCGTGGCGCCGGGACCCGAAGTCGCCAGCACGACGCCGACTTTTCCGGTCGCGCGGGCATAGCCGTCCGCCGCGTGCGCGGCACCCTGTTCGTGGGCCGTCAGCACGTGCGTGATGCGTCCTTCGTTCTTATAGAGCTGGTCGTAGATCTGCAGCACCTGACCGCCGGGATAGCCGAAGATGTGGGTCACGCCCTGTTCGATCAGCGTCTCGATGATGATCTGCGAACCTTTGAGTGTTTGGGTGTTCATGGATTCTCCGAAAAGTATAAAAAAACTTCAACAACTTGTGTTTGTTGAATACACACAAATGCTAACACCTATTTTTTGTGGTGTCAAGCAAACGCTCCTTTTCTGCCTTTGTCATTTTTTTGACAGCCGCCTCGCGGCTCAGCGCCCGGCCGTATTCGTACGGACCTTCGGTATAGACGAGCTGACACGGTCTGCGGCTGCGGGTGTATTTCGCCCCTACGCCGTAGTTGTGCTGCTTGAGCCTGGCTTCGGGATCCGAAGAGATGCCGCAGTACAGCGAACCGTCGCTGCAGCGCAGCAGATAGACATAACGCTGGGAGAAGACGCGCTTTCTTTCTTCCGCCTGCTGTCTCCTATCCATCGTACTTGTCCTCCAGGTCCTGCAGAGACTGTTCCCTTTCTTCTGCTTCTTTCTTCGCCTTTTCCTTCTTTCGGTTCTGGATGTAGAAATACAGGATCCCCGCGAAGCAGAACGCTTCGATCGCGAATGCGAGAAATGCTTTCATGGAGCACCTTCCTAAATGCTGAACTCTATGATCTCCGCCCCGAGAGCTCTGTAATACTTCTCCCAGCGGTCAAATTCGTAAGCGATGTTTTCCGGCCTGTGACTGTCGCTGGACAGCACGAACTTCGCACCGTTGTCGATGAGATAACGCGCGATATCCGGATGCGGGTACGGCACGCTGCGGTAGTTCTTCGCGACGGCCCCCATATTGATCTCGAAGGGCTTGCCGGTCTTCAGCAGTTTGTCCGCAGCCTTCTTCCATGCCGCGACGTAGCGCGGGTGGTTCAGATCGAGCGGGCTGTCCGCCCTCTCGCAGTATTTCGCGCAGAGGTCGAAATGTCCGATGATGTCGCAGTCCGTGCGCTCCACGACTTCGCCCGCGATGCTCCAGTACGATTCGAGCAGCGCGTAGACGTCGCCGCCGAACGCGGTCTCCGCCCCGGTCAGCAGACAGTCCGCCGGATAGTCGATCACGAGGGGATGACCCTCCGGGTCCTGCGCGTAATGGACGGAACCGATCTTGTAATCGTAGCCGGTCTCCTCCTCTTCGGACAGCGCGTCCATCTCGAGGCCGAGTTTCAGGTCGATGCGGCC
>JAFZRG010000066.1 GCA_017619985.1 Bacillota bacterium
AATTCCTGGAGGTCACCGCGGTCGTCGAAGACGACCGGATGTACCAGGTCGCGGGGAGAGCTATCCCATCTCCGTCAGATACTGCCAGTAACGGGTAGGGATGAAGTGCTTCTGCAGCTGCGGATTCGCGCGCTGCGCGATGGCCGCGGTGCGGAAATAGCCGCGCCACAGCTCCCGGTACTGTTCTTCGTCCGTGGTGTACTGAGGCGAAAAGTCTTTCGGCAAAGAACGCATGAACCAGCTGCCTTCCGATGCGAAGGCAGCTTTTTCTCTGCCTACGTCGTGGATGATGAAAGGCTCTTCACGAAAGCGGTTCAGAAAATGCGGCATGACCGTCTGGATGAGGTCGCAGTTCGGCGCGATGGCTGCGTACAGGACTTCCCCCTGCGGGCTTTGTACGACAGAAAAGCGCAGGATACCCAGGATGCGGTCCGCTTCCCAGGACACCTTATGATTGAGCACATCGATGCGCCGCACGGTCTCGCTGCCGTGCAGCCTGTCGACGTCTTTGCCGAGTCTGAACCCCAGAAACACATACCGGAGCACGTCCATCTCTTTTCCGTCTTCGGCCGTCAGCCACGCCTGATAAGCCCTGCGCAGTGCCGCGGGGCTTATCTTCTTTTCGATGGCTTTCGCCACCTTTTCGGATTTTTCGAGGTCCGTCCGCACCTGCATCTGCCGGCCGAGGCTGAGCTGCACGTCTTTGCGCATCGGGATGATATCGTCCGCCTTTTCCGTATAGACGTGCTCGTAAAAGCAAGTGAGCAGGCCGTCGAACGTGTTGTCGTAGAGGTATTCCATGGCTATTCGATCCTCAGCTGGGGCTGACCCAGAAAACGCTCGTCGGTCTGGGCGAACAGGTCGATCTGCTGTCCGCCGGACTGCAGGATCATGTGCTCGCGCAGATCGTCCTGCTGCACGTGGCCTCCGTAATATTTGCCGCCGACAGTGATGAAGTACTTTGCGCGCTTGAGCACGACGCCCATGCGCTTCAGATCGTCGTAGGTGAGGGCTGCCACCTTGCGCTGGCGCAGGATGCGGCCCGCGGAGATGGTACCGATGCCCGGGATGCGCAGGATCTCCTCCGGGCTTGCCCGGTTGATCTCCATGGGGAAGTGCTCCGGGTGGCGCAGCGCCCAGGCGATCTTCGGGTCCAGCTGCAGGTCGAGGTTCGGATGCGCGTCGTCGAGGATCTCGCCGGCCTCGAAGCCGTAGAAGCGCATGAGCCAGTCCGCCTGGTACAGCCGGTGCTCCCGGGTGAGCGGCACGGAGGTGCCGACGGCGGGCAGCAGGGGCGAGGACATCAGCGGGATGTAGGCGGAGAAATAGACGCGCTTCATGAAAAACTGTTTATACAGCGCGTGGGACAGCGCCAGGATCTGCCGGTCGCTCTCGCCGGAAGCGCCGACCATGAGCTGCGTCGTCTGCCCGGCCGGGGCGAAACGGGCTTCCTGCACGGCCATTTTCGCGTCGATCTGGCGCAGGGTCAGCTGTTTGCCCGCGCCGCGGAACACGAGCTGGTCCGTACTGTAGGGACTGCGCTCCGGCGGGGTCTCGCCGAGCATCGCGATGCCGCCTTCCGGCAGCTGCTTCGGGCGGTAGCGGTATTTCGAATACTTGTTGCCGGCCCCGATCAGGGACCGCTGTTCCGCCATCGTATCGGTGATCTGCCGCATGGGGCTTAAGATGCCCTCGGCTTTTTTCTGCGGCGCCAGGGCTGCCAGGCTCTCGCGGCTGGGCAGTTCGATGTTGACGCTCAGGCGGTCCGCCAGCATGCCGATGCGGTGCACGATCTCGGGGCTTCCTCCGGGGATGATCTTCGCGTGGATGTAGCCGAGGAAACCGAAGTCCTCGCGCAGCATGCGCAGACTCTCACAGATCTCTTCGAGCGTTTTGTCCGGGCTCCCGTCCACGGCCGAACTCAGAAACAGACCTTCGATGTAGTTCCTGCGGTAGAATTCCATCGTGAGCTCCGCCAGTTCGCGCGGGATGAACGAGGCCCGCGGCGTCTCGTTGCTGCGCCGGTTGACGCAGTAGGCGCAGTCATAGACGCAGCGGTTCGTGTAGAGCACTTTGAGCAGAGAGATGCACCGCCCGTCCGCGGTCCACGAATGGCAGATGCCCATGGCGGCCGCGCTGCCCAGATGGCCGTCCTGCCCGCGCCGCTCGCTGCCGGAACTGCTGCACGACACGTCGTACTTGGCGGCGTCGGTCAGGATCTTCAGTTTTTCCATCACGGTCTCGAAGTTCTGCATGCCCTTATTATACCGCAGAAAAGAACATATGTTCAACCCTGAAATGTGATACAATATGTCCGTAGTCTCGAACGGAAAGGATCCATCATGAACATACTCATCAGCAACGACGACGGCGTTTTCAAATACGGACTGAAGGTCCTGGCCAACGCGCTGGCGTCCATGGAAGACGTCAACGTATACGTGGTCGGACCGTCGCAGAACCGCTCCTGCGCGGGTCACGGGCTGTTCCTGCACGACGACATCATCGTCGAAGAATACAGCAAAGAGGGCTTTGACCGCGTAGAGGGCGTGTGGAGCTGCAGCGGCACGCCGGCGGACTGCGTCAAGACCGGCGTCTCCATCGCACGCTACAAGGGCATCCCCATCGACATGGTCTGCACCGGGGTCAACCACGGATCGAACCTGGGCCGCGACATCCACTACTCCGGCACGATCTCTGCGGCCATGGAAGGGCTGTTCCTGGGCATCCCGTCCATCGCGTTCTCGCTGTGCAGCCACGAGGCGCTATATTTCGAGGCGTTCCCGGCGCTCATCCCCAGAGTCGTGAAGGCGGCGAAAGGCAACGTGCCGCGCGACACGATCATCTCCGTCAACGTGCCGGACATTCCGGCGGAGCAGCTGAAGGGCGTCAAGGTCTGCACCATCGGTCCGCGCGACTATACGGACGGCATCCGTCCGGTCCAGGAGCTCGACAACGGCGGCATATGGCACTATGTTTCCAACGCGACGTACCGCGAAAATCCCGATCCCGACTGGGACGTGACCGCCTGGCAGGAAGGCTGGGTCACCATTACGCCGGTGCAGATGATGCACGAGAACGCGAAGATGATGGATCTCGTGCGCAGCTGGAAGATCGGCCTGTAGAAGGGCCGCGGCCCTTGAAAAGGCGCCGGATATACGATAAAATAAATTGTTAGACGTTATCGTTCACTTAGCAAACCATTCAAATATTTAGGAGGACAAATCACATGAGAGAAGTAGTCATTGCCAGCGCAGCCAGAACACCCATCGGCAGCTTCGGTGGAACCCTGAAGAACACCACCGCGGTCACCCTCGGCAAGACCGTTGTCGAAGAGGCTGTTAAGAGAGCTGGCATCAAGCCCGAACAGGTCGACGAGCTCGTATTCGGCTGCGTACTGCAGGCCGGCCTGGGTCAGAACGTCGCACGTCAGGTCTCCCTGGCAGCAGGTCTCCCCAAGGAGACTCCCGCAATGACCATCAATAAGGTCTGCGGTTCCGGTCTGCGCAGCGTAGGCCTGGCCGCCCAGATCATCAAGGCAGGCGACGCTGACATCGTCATCGCCGGCGGCACCGAATCCATGTCCCTGGCTCCCTACGCCATGCCCGCAGCACGCTGGGGCGCGAGAATGTTCGACACCAAGATGGTCGACGTTATGGTCAACGACGGTCTGTGGGACGCGTTCAACCAGTATCACATGGGCGTGACCGCTGAGAACGTCGCCGAACAGTGGGGCATCACCAGAGAAGAGCTCGACGAGTTCTCCCTGAAGTCCCAGCAGAAGGCCGAAGCCGCCATCAAGGCCGGCAAGTTCAAGGACGAGATCGTTCCCGTGGTCATCCCGCAGAAGAAGGGCGATCCCATCGTCTTCGACACCGACGAATATCCCAAGTTCGGCGCTTCCCTCGAGAAGATGGCCAAGCTGAAGCCCGCCTTCAAGAAGGACGGCGTCGTGACCGCAGCCAACGCTTCCGGCATCAACGACTCCGCAGCCGCTCTCGTCGTCATGAGCGCGGAGAAGGCCGCAGAGCTGGGCATCGAGCCCCTGTGCAAGATCGTTTCCTACGCTTCCGCAGGCGTTGACCCCTCCATCATGGGCGTAGGCCCCATCCCCGCCTCCAAGAAGGCGCTGGACAAGGCCGGCCTCACCGTGGATGACATCGATCTGTTCGAAGCGAACGAAGCCTTCGCGGCGCAGTCCGTCGCAGTCGGCAGAGAACTGCAGATCCCCGAAGAGAAGCTGAACGTCAACGGCGGCGCGATTGCTCTGGGTCACCCCATCGGCGCATCCGGCGCCCGTATCCTCATCACCCTCATCTACGAGATGAAGAAGAGAGGCTGCAAGAAGGGTCTGGCGACCCTGTGCATCGGCGGCGGCATGGGCACTGCCATGATCGTCGAGATGTAATTCTCACAAAGCCAAACGAAAAACGGGCCGCATAAGCGGTCCGTTTTTTATGCGCTTTTTCCGGCAGTTCAGTCTGCCGGTTTTGTTTTTACGGAATACAGCGTGATGCCGATCAGCACGAGCAGCCCGCCCAGGATGGCTTTTGCGGACAGCACCTCGTGCAGGAAGACGACGCCCAGCACGCCGGCTACGAGCGGATTGAGCGCGCACAGCAGTCCGGCCGTTTCCGCCGACGTGCCGCTCTGCGCCACGGGCTGCAGGGTAAAGCCAAAGCCGCTGCAGACGATCGCAAGCGCGAGGATGCATGCCCAGGAAGCTGCGCTCTGCGGCAGGTGGGGCGATTCGAACAGGAAGGACGCCGCCAGGCTCAGGACGCCGACCGCAGCGACTTGCAGGATACCGGCCGTCAGCGAATCGATGCCGCTGTGGGACAGCCTGTCCGTCGCGATAATGGTGAACGCATAGCAGAACGCGGACGCCATTGCCAGCAGGATGCCGATGCCGGGACCCGCGCTGCCTGCCAGGGTCAGCAGGGCGACGCCTGCCAGACAGATCAGAGAGGCAGCGATGGCTTTCTTTTCCGGCATGCGGCGCAGCAGGACAGCCTGCAGGAACGGGACGATCACGATAGCCGTGTTCTGCAGGAACGCGACGGTGCTGGTCGGCGCATAACGCAGGGACGCCAGCTCCGTCGCCATGGTCAGGAAGAACAGGGTCCCCATGATGAAGCCTGCCCGGTATTCCGCGGGTTTGGCTGCCCGGAGCTGCCTGTGAAACAGCGGGATCAGCAGAGCGAAAGCGATCAGGGACCGCAGCGCCATCAGGTTGAAAACGTCCATGCCGGCAAGAACGATCTTGGAAAACAGCATGCTGGTGGCGCGGGCGGAAATGACCGCCGCCAGAAGGATCTCGGATTGTCTGCGGGTAAGTCTGGTATGCATGGGAGACTCCTTTCTTGACAAGAGTATAGCACCGGCGTATTGTTGAGGAAAAGAACAAGAAGCATATAATTCTTTGACGATTCATCAAAGGAGTTTTGACGGATGGACACAGAAAAATGCAAAGCCCTTCTGACCGTACTGGATACGGGCAACCTGTCCGCGGCTGCTGATCTCCTCGGTTATACTCCCTCCGGCATCTCCCGTATGATGTCGGCGCTGGAAGACGAGACCGGCTTTCCTCTGCTGACACGCGGGAGAAACGGGGTCACGCCGACGCCCGAATGCCTGCGGCTGCTGCCGGCCATCCGGGACATGGCGCGGACCGGGCAGCTGTTCGAAGAAAAGGCAGCTGCGCTGCGCGGCGTGGAAACGGGCAAAGTCCGCATAGGCTGCGCTTACGTGTATTATTACGACTGGCTCGCCCGCGTGATCGCGTCGTTTGTCAAACTGCATCCCGGGATCGAAGTCGAGATCCTGCAGGGTTACAGTACCCGGCTCTGCCAGGCCGTCGCGGATCACGAGGCGGATTTCGTGATCGCGAGCAGAAGAGAAGGCGCGTTCGACTTTATCCCGCTGCTCCGGGATCCCCTGGTGGCTGTCGTTCCTCCGGGTCATCCGGCGGTGAAGCGCGGCATGTACGCCATGAAGGATTTCGAAAAGGAAAGCTTTATCGGAAGGTCGCCGATGCAGGGGACGGACAACGACCGGGCGTTCTCCGAGCTGGGCATACAGCCGAACATCCGCCACAGGGCCGTCGATGAGCGGGCGTGCCTGTTCCTGGTCTCGGCCGGTCTCGGCGTGACCCTCGACAACCGCATCATCGAACAGGAGCTGGATACGCAGGACGTCCGCCTTATCCCGACAGATCCGGAGTGGATCGTGGAGATCGGCATCGCCCTGCCGGTGAAAGAGGAACGGTCCCCGGCGGCCGCCAAATTCGCGGCATTTGCGAAAGCCTGTCTGGAAGACCCGGACATTGTGATAGAATAGTGTCGAAGCATCCCGTAGAAGAACGAAGGAGGAATTGCTCCATGGAATCGAAATGTATCCTGGTCGGAGTGTCCGGCGGCATCGCGGCATACAAGACGTGCGAACTCGTATCGAGCCTGAAGAAGGCCGGCCACGACGTCCACGTGCTGATGACCGCGAACGCGCAGAAATTCGTCGGCCCACTGACGTTCCAGACGCTGTCCGGCAACCGCGTCGTGACGGATCTGTTCTCACTGGACGAGAACCCGGAAGTGCACCATATCGCGCTGGCGAAGAAGGCGAACGTGTTCGTGATCGCGCCGGCGACCGCCAACGTGATCGCAAAGGCTGCGCACGGCATCGCGGACGACATGCTGACGGCCACGTTCCTGGCTGCGACCTGCGAAAAGCTCGTCGTGCCCGCCATGAACACGCACATGCTGGAGAATCCGGCTACGCAGGAAAATATCGAAACGCTGCGGCGCCGCGGCATGCACATCCTGGAGAGCGATTCCGGCTATCTGGCCTGCGGCGACACCGGCAAAGGCCGCATGCCCGAGGCGTCCGTCATCTACGACGCGGTCTGCAGTCTGCTCGAGTCCGATCGCTGGCTGACGGGCAAAAAGATCATCGTGACCGCGGGACCGACCCGCGAATCCCTGGATCCGGTGCGCTTCATCACGAACCACTCCAGCGGCAAGATGGGCTACGCGCTGGCGAGAGCCGCGCGCGACCTCGGCGCGCAGGTCACATTGGTGAC
>JAFZRG010000067.1 GCA_017619985.1 Bacillota bacterium
CACAGCGAGATGAAATCGGTGTCGTATTCCTGCCTTGTGAGGAACGCCAGGCCGAGCCGCCGCTGCGCGATGTTGGCGCGGACGCTGGAACTGTCCTCATGCAGCTCCAGGATGATGTGCGGATAGCGCTCGCGGAAGCGCGAGATCACCTGCGGCAGCACGAAGCGTCCGAACGACGCGCCGGTCGCGATGGCTACGTGACCTCTTTCCAGGCCGTGCAGTTCCCCGATCTCCTCGTCCAGACGGTCCGCCTCCACGACGATGCGGCGTATCGTGCCGATCAGGCTTTTGCCGGCCTCTGTGAGGGTCACGCCGGTGCGGGAACGGCGCAGCAGGACCACGCCCAATTCCTCCTCGAGGGCGTTCATCATGTGGGTGATGCCGGAAGGGGTGTATCCCAGCTCTTCCGCCGCTGCGGTAAAGCTGCCGGTATCGACAGCGCGCAGCAGTACTTTACATTTCTCGGTATCCATATCTGTATTGTATCACATTGTGACAACTCTTCACAATAACTATTAATTTTTGTCGTTTTACTTAAGGATAAAGGTGCGCTATAGTATAGACACAGGGAACGTTAAGAGATTAACAAACCTGATAAACAGTTAACAAACCCTCACCTCCAAGGATTTAAAAAGAAAGAAGGAAAAGAAAAATGAGAAAGAACGTATTCACCGCACTGATCGCCGCTATCGCACTCCTGCTGATCGCTGTCGCATCCAACGTAACGCCCGAGACCAGCATTTTCTACATGGTCTCCTCCATCGTCCTGATGGCAGCTTACACCGTCGGTCAGTACAGATTCGGCAAGAGCTACCGCTAAACCGTTCAGACCGAACCCACCTGCAGGAAAGGAGGAAAGAACATGTACACAAGAAGGATCCGGCTTTGGGCCGTCATGCTGATGCTCACCGCATGCTGCTTCGTCTATGCGTCGGCCATGTCCAGCCTCCCTGCGGCGGGAACAGGAATGCCGGCAATGCCCTGGCTGTTATAAAAAAGAAATTTCATGTTAAAAGGAAGGAAAACCGCAAGGCTTTCCTTCCTTTTTTATCGCTTTCTGTCCGTTTAGAACTTGTATTCCGCAAACGCCGCGCACAGCTTGGCGCAGCTTTCCATGTCGTCCGCGGAGACCATCTCCTGCGGGCAGTGGCAGAACTTGCACGGGATGGAAACGCCCGACGTGGGCACGCCGTCCATGTTCACGTGCATGGGGCCGGCGTCGGTGCCGCCGCCGGTCAGAACGTCCATCTGGTAGGCGATCTTCTTCTTTTCCGCCAGCTCGACGAGGATGGCATTCACTGCCGGGCTGCAGATGACGGACGAATCCTTCACCTTGATCGCGGCGCCCTTGCCCACGGAAGAGCTGCAGGCGTGCGTGCTCTTGGGCACGTTGTCCGCGCCGGTCACGTCCACGGCGATCGCGTAGTCCGGCGCGATGCCGAACGCTGCCGTCCTTGCGCCGCGCAGGCCGACTTCCTCCTGGGTCGTGAACACGAAATACAGATCGTTGACGCTCTTCTTCAGCAGCTCCATGGTCATCAGCAGCACGCAGCAGCCGCTGCGGTTATCGGTGTAGGAGGAGATGATGCAGTTGTTCATGGCCATGGCGGAGCGGGTGTCGTACACGCACATGTCGCCCGGACGCACGTGGGTCTTCGCCTCTTCCGCGGAATTCGCGCCGATGTCGATATACAGATCCTCGGGCTTGACCTTGCCCTCGTCCTCCATCTCGTTGCAATAGACGACGCCCTTGACGCCGTTCGCGAACTTCACGGGCGTACCGACGACTTCCTTCTCGGGGATCCAGCCGATCTTGCCGAAGCGCAGCCAGCCTTCCTTTTCGATGTGGGTCACCATCATGCCGATGGAGTCCATGTGGGCCGCGAACATGATCTTCTTGCCGGGACCCTTCTTATGGCAGATGAGGTTGCCCATGACGTCGGTCCTGATCTCGTCGCAGAAGGGCTTCGCCATCTCTTCGATCACCGCCGCGACCGAGCTTTCCTGGCCGCTGGGGCCGAAGGCCGCGTTCATTTTATCCAAAGTCTTTAAAATATCCATTTACTTTCCCTTTCCCGCGGCGACGCCTGCGATGAACAATTCAGCCAGCTTCAGTCCGTTCTCCATATCGTTCTTATCCGCCACGGTGGACGCTGCATGCAGCATGCGCACCGGAGTGGAAATGTTGGCGACCCTTACGCCCGCGCGGCTCCTCTGGATGACCGCAGCGTCCGTGCCGCCCGCGATATAGTTCTTGATCTGCCAGGGGATGCCTGCCTTGTCCGCCGTATCCCGCAGCATGTCGAACAGCTTTCTGTCGTAGATGGTGCCGGTATCGACGCAGCCCAGCACGGGGCCGCCGCCGACCAGGGTCACTTTCTTCGCGTCGTCCACGCCCGGCATGTCCGCGGACGTGGTACCTTCGAGGATGAGCGCGATGTCGGGCTTCAGGTTGAATGCCGCCGCTTTGGCGCCCCGCAGGCCCACTTCTTCCTGGACGGTGAACACGAACGTCACGTCCATGGGCAGGTCTTTTTCCATGAGCTTGAGCATCTGCGCGCAGCCCACGCGGTCGTCGATGGCCTTGGCCTTGATGCGTTTTTTGCCTTCGCCGAAGCGCAGGAAATCCGAATCGAAGACCACCCAGTCGCCCAGTTTGACGAGCTTCGCGGCTTCTTCCTTCGACTCGGCGCCGATGTCGATGTACATCTGCGTAATGGACGGAGTCTTCTTTTCCTCTTCCTTCGAGACGAGGTGGTAGGCCTTCAGCCCGGTGACCCCGGGAACGTGGTTCGGTCCGATGAGCACGCGCCTGCCGAGGGCGACGCGCGGGTTGATCCCGCCGGCTTCCTGGAAGCGCAGCACGCCGGAATCCTCGATCTTCGTGATGACGAAGCCGACTTCGTCCATATGGGCGGCGATCATCAGCTTGGGGGCGTTATGCTTCTTGCCCTTCTTGAAGACGATCAGGTTGCCCATGGTGTCGACGTGCATATCGTCAGCATAAGGGCGGCATTTTTCGGCCAGTTTGGCGCGGATGGAGATCTCGAAACCGGAGACGCCGTCCGTCAGACACAGTTCTTTCAGCAGTCTCAGCATGCGTACC